>CAIMFA010000156.1 GCA_903840185.1 uncultured Lentisphaeria bacterium
AAATGAACTCTTGTGATTTTTTATCAAGCAGGTTTACTGCTTAGGTCTCCATTTTGGGACGCTACCAAATTATTAAATTATTAAATCAAATTCAAACAATGATAAAGTGCGAAATTCACAGATTTGAACAACACATTACAAAAAGCTGATTTCACCCCAGATAAGTTCTCCTGGAACTTTTGGAGGAACAAACTCCACAAGATTACTGTCAGGCAGCAACAATGACAGCGGCACGTCATAACGCAGTATCAGGCCAATACCAGACATTGGCTTGCACCACTTGATTGTGTTTATTTCCAAAGCCGAAAGTTCTGTTGAAGAAGATTCGTGAAGCGGTATAGTGTTCAGACGCACAGTCAATTGTTCTGCAGAGAGAAGCGGTGTGCCGGTGGAAAATCCCAAATGCAGCAATCCTATTCCATTTTCAGGTACTGGACCGGTAAAAATCCTGATACTGATATTATCCTCCATACGACCAAAATCATAACCGTGCTGCGGACTGGTCAATGGAACAGGCAGCGCGGCACCAACCGGATCACCGGCAGCACTCATTCCGGCGAACGCGGTGCACTGCCGTCGCCTGACTTTTGCAAGCGTTGAAAGATCGCCTATCGTCCGCAGAACTTTTTTAAACTCTGCAGGACTTTCAGATTCTTTGTAGCAATCGTTGAACAAGTAGATTCCGTCTGCGCCGCGGTTTAAAGCATTGGCGCAAGTGCCGCGCTGTAAATCACCATGACTAACGAGCGGTCCATTGAAATATGGATATGGCTGATATGCTTCCCCCGCCTGGACAATCAAACGTGCCTTGCTGTTGGTAAGAAGCCGCCATTCTTCGATGTTGACATCGAAATTAGCGCATCCGCCGAACGATCCCAGCACAAGCTGATCCACCAACCCTGACCGAACCCATCCTGGAGCATCATACCCGAGGCTCCATCCGACCCGCGGCTCAGCCGGAACGCGAACACCGAGTTTTACAGGATGCCCCAGCCTCTTCGCAGATATGTCAAGAAGTCTGCGAACTTCAACAACAAGCGCCGTAATGATTTTCCTTCCGGCATTTTCGTGTCCGGGCTTGAAATTCATTCCCCATCGCATCCAGTCCAGCTCAAAACCGTCCATGTCATAAGTTTCAGATATCTCCTTTATAAGCGAGAGGTAATGATTTTGAACGGCTTCACAGGAAAAATCATATGCGCCTTCCCAGCTCCGTTCCCAGCGGTACGGTGCGCGACGGAATTCAGGATGTTCCTTCCAGAATTTAGACTGGCATAAGAAATACCAATTGTCATAGATGCCTTCCCCTGACTGGCGCTGGACATATTCTTTTAAACCATGGGCGTCATTCATACGCATCGTCAACCATGCTTCGATTCCGTGATGACGGCTGCGGTCAAGCCATATTTGCAGATGGTTGATCTTACGTCCCCGGTTGAGAAGCCAGAGGTTGTGTATCCAGTTGCGCCCGTGATCCCCTGGAATGATCTCACGGTGTTTTTCATTGAGCAATGCCAGAATCGGCTGATCTGCTCCGCCGTCCGGTTCATATCCCTCGTAAAGAGGCTCACGTGTTTTGCTGTCGAAAAGTGCCTTCTGCATGCAGCAGCAAAACAACACCCCGGCCACCTGTGTATCGTTGGCGTAATAGTCAACAAGTCTTTCCAATCCCTCAACCGTCATATCTTCCGCCGGATGAGTGGAATAGAAATGAGCATCATCTTCGTTAATAAAAATAGATTTCTTCACAAAGTCCTCTCTTGATCAAACATTTAGATATTCTCCTTTCTCGTCCCCGTATCTATTCCTGTATTTTCATCAAAAATTACATTTTGTATTTAAAATATCCAGAGAAAGACTCCGTTACGGCGTTCCAGACGGACACACAAGAAGCGGTCATGCTTCAATTTAGGCAGCGCAACCCCGGGCGCTGTAATTGCTTGACCTGAAAAAGTACCCAAAGCGGTTTCTCCATCAAGTGAAAGAGCGGTAACTTTCCATTTCGAGTCCGCCGGTAAATTCATCCGCAGCACCGGAACAAGCTCCGGGCCGTGGTTATACATGTAAACCAGATACTTGTTCCCGCAGGCTTCACGCAGTACCGCAAAAATATCACCGTCAATACTCATCAACGGCGGAACTTCAGCCCATTCGGCAAGATCAGTAAGCAAAGATTTACTGATTGCTTCACTGTCACGAACGGCATTTGCCCAGAGCGCCCATGCTTTGTCCGCGGCTTTTTTCTCAAAAAGCTCCATCACCTCGGCTTCACGAACCGAACCGGGGCGGCCTCCAATCAGGAAGACTTCCCCTTTACCCAATTTCCAGGCGACGGCCGCCGGAACCGCGCCAACCCTCCCGACCAAAGTACCATTCTTCGGAACCTCCAGTTCGCAATAGTTGTTTATCGGAATATTGACGGTTTTACGCAATACCGGATTATCCTTCAAAAAGACCAGTTGAGCCACTTCTTTATTTACATTTTTAAGTTTATCAATTGCGGTGTAACCCAATTTTTTCAACAAAATATGCTCTTCACTGGAACGTGGCGTTTTTTCGCCGGCAGGGCCGCAAATCAAAGCTAATTTCCCGCCATTTTTAACATATTCAACCAATTCATCAACCATCGGGTACGGCAGCACGTGCGAGCCGTCATCGATTACCAGCTTCATTTTGTCAAATCCGTCCAGCGGCGCGCCGTCGGAATAGATTTCAAAGTAGTTGCCCGGATTGTAAAAAGCGGCGCTGAGTCCGTTCATCAACCACCAGCGGTAGATTGAAATACCGTTGTAGGTGTATTTCCCTTCCAGCACATCTGTAACAAACGAGTGCAGCAGTCCAATTGGCCGTTTGGCAAACCTGGATTCCCTGGCCTCATTAACCATGCTTTTAGCTTTGGGATTAGCGTAAACCAAATCAAAAAAGACATTGTCATCAAGTGTCGGGAAGACATAATTAAAATGCTCCAATCCGAGTACGCAGGATTGATATACATCCCAGTTCGAACGGACAATCAAAGATTCTTTAGTCATAAACGGGGCGCGCCCCAGGGTTACGCAATTGATATCCTCGCAGCGCAGCGAGCGGTTATAACGCTGTTTGGCGACAAAGCGGCGGATGATTTCAGCGCCGTTAAGCCCCTGGTCGCCATATAATGCGTCCTTCAGAATTAATGCCTGATAGTTGGCATCGGCCAGGCCGACACCGCCGGAAGCGTTAATGCCGCAAATCATGCGAATCCGGTCGTTATCCCGGACAATTTTCATCATCTCTTCACGCATCCCAAGCGAACCGCCGTGGAAGAACTCCAGCCAGTCCACCCACTCCGGCCCCGCCTGAAGCATTCGTGAGGCGAGGTCATAATCGCCTTTCTGCATCGCGGCTTCCCACGCCGGGCGCGGCGGATTGATTTGGCTCCATGACTCATAACTGGTGCCGTAGGCCTTATTCAATGCGGCAATATTGCCAAATTTATTCGCTAGAAATTTCCGGTAAGCGGCAATCGCATCCGGATGATAATCTAAAATACCGTGTTCATCGTGGTCAACAATGCCGTAAGGATGCAAATGCCAGCCTATTACCGCCGGGGAGTTGATGTAACGCTTGACTAAAGCAGTCATCGCTTGATGAGCATGTTTCCTGAATTTGGTGGAGAACAGACTGAAGCTGCCGTCCCAGCCATTGGAGCTCTTTCCATTGACGTCACGCTTGATTTCATCCTTGAGAAACTGCTGGCTTGGCCCTTGAAAATCCCAAATCCACACCCCCAGCGTGATATCCAGATTATTATTTTGCGCGGATTTTACTACTGAATCAAAATAGGCAAAGTTATAAACACCGGGCATCGGCTCAAAATCATGGTACGCCAGTGCGCAGTAAACTTCAGTTCCGCCAGCCTCTTTCAAAGTCTTGAAAATCAAATCGCCGGGAGTGCGTCCATTGCCGGACATCCCCTGAGTAACGTCAGCACCCCAGATGGTGCCGCGCTCCTGGATGCGCTCGCGCCAGGTTTTAACCGGGCTGCCGGGTTTTTCCAATGGCGTGACAATGCTCTTTTCAAATACTTCCGGATCTCTCACGCCAAAGGCAAGGCGGCTGGAATCAAGCAGCGCATTGTGATCATTATCAAAAATTCTAACATCCACCCGGTACGGACCTTGCTCTTTAGCGGCAAAAGCAATATTAAATGAAGTTTTTTCGCCGGAAGCCAGCGATAATAATTTACCGATTGGCGGAGTATCCACCGGGTAGCCGAAAAAGCTTTGAATCACAGCAACAACTTTGAGATTTCTTTTCTCTTTAGCCTTATTTTCAACATCAACCTTGATTACTGCGGGTTCGGGCATTTCAAAGGTGTTGAAAGGAACCGCCGTGCTGAGAGTCACCATGCTGTCGCCAAAGGCAATTCTTTTATCGGCAGTCCTGCCATTAATCTGCCAGTTGCCCAGCCTTAGCACCTCATGGTCAAGGTCGATGGTTTTAAGGACATTCAGCCTCATGGCGCGGGCCTTGACCGGCGGATTGAATTCAATATTTACATCCGCAATCACGCCGCGCGGCGTTTCAATTTTCTTTAATGGCGGCGCTTTAATCCATTCCTTCCCGTCAAAATATTCCAGGTAGCCCTCAGCGAGACGATCGGTAAATTGATCGCACTTAACCTTGGAAATCAGCGGCATTTCCGCCCCCTCAAAAAAAATCTCCACACGTTCCTTGCCGGAGAACGGCTGCTGTTCATACCATGGAGCCCCGTTTAAAGGAAGCAGGTTTTTCAGCTCCGTACCTTTATTTATGGCAATCGAGTCAATAATAACTCTGGCGGAACTGGTGATATTATCGGCAAACAGACACCCGGCTCCAATAATCAGCAACCCCGAAATGAACTTTTTCAGCATATCCATCCTTCTTTCTTCGTTAAAATAAAATCTCTGTGTGCCGTTTATAATAAACTGCTTTTTTCAAAATCTCTCTGATAAAAAACAGACGGTTAATTTATCTTGATCCGGCTGTTGCGCCGCCGGCAAAGTAGTTAAAATTGCCCCATGCATCAGTGGCGGATATTTCGTGCTCGCCAGTCTTATCAATCAGCATAGCACCGTCGCGCTCAAGAACAAACCGCTGCGGACCGGCGGCGAACGGCAGTCGCACATGACGCACTCCGGCCGGAAGATCGAAGCTTTTAACCGTGCTGCCGCTGTGGATAGTCAGCCTGGCGGGGGCGGTCAGAAACGTTGTGACATACACATCATCTTCGAGCACTTTCCAGCCGGACGGATGATCCGTCCCCTTGTACCCCGGCTTGTTCACGCCTTCAAGTTTCTTTGGATGCAGCCGGTAGAAGTAATAAATCTGATCACGAGTGATTGACGGAGGCGTTCCTGTCTTAAACCAGTCCATGTAGTAACGGCTTGCATCAAGATACCCTTCGTGTGAAAGAAGCGAACCCACCTGGTCAGCCAGTCGCTTGACATTGGCCGGCGAACCGACCGGCGCAACATAGGTGGATTCAGCAAAATCATTCCATGTGACAATTTCCATCCAGTCTGAATCGCTCTGGACCGCGGCCTCCCATTGAGCCGCCATGCCCTCAAAACCGTGCCGTTCAAATAAGCGGTAGTTCATGCCAAGCCCGCGGTAATACGGCGTGGCCGAAGCCATGAATATCTTACCGGCGCCGTGCCAGCGTTGCGCATGAAGCAGTGTGCTTTCCACCAGGTTCTTCGTATATTGAGCAGCGCCGAAGTAAAAGTATCCGTCAATGGAAGGATAATCCTTAAAAAACTGGTCCAGTTCGGATGCACCCGGGCTGTCAACATTGCGGCGGGGAAGAAAACAAGGCACAAATACAATCGCCCGGTCGCCTTGAAATTCCTTCTTGATAAAATCTGCTTGTTTCTGTCCGCCGTCCCAGGTCGAGAGCACCGGTTTACCCTGATGCCGGAACTGATTGGGATGATTGCGGAAAGTTTCGACCATGTCGCGAGTCTCATCAAGCGACACATCACAGGCGTAATCAGCGGACACAAACAGCTTGAAATCAGTGCCAAGCTGCCTGGCCGCCTCATACATCGCAAGTACGCGCGTTTTGTAGTATGCCGAATCCGGTTTTGCATTCCACGCGCCGCAATTAAGCGCAAAACCGTCAATTCCATGCTGCTGCGCGCTGAGAATCTCACGCTTATAGTCCGCAACCGTGTCGCCAGTCCCATCAGGCGGGCAAAAGCAAACCATGTAATGTGCGAAGACATATTTGCCCGGTTTGCGCGGCGGATTCGCCGCGTCAGCCCCTGCTGATATTTGGGTGCAACCCAAAATCAGCAGCGCTGCCAAACCTGCATGAATGGAACAGACATTACGGCATATAAGGTTAAAAACGCTCAACGCGCATGCAATCATTATACAATTCTCCTTATTACTTATTTGGCAGCAGGCGCGGGCTGGCTGAAAGCGGGTGCCGGCGCCGGCTGGTTTTCTTTGACCAGCATTTCAATATCGTCGGCGGGCAGCGCTTCATCATAGATGCGCAGATCGTCAAGCGCGCCATTCACAGGCAGATAGAATTCCTGCCCCTGCACAGCCACATTGATGAAATCATCGTTGGGCAGACATTTGACCGGCCCCAATTCCATCGTCAGCGGGGTGTCCTGTCCATTGATGTAAAAGCGGAGGCCGCCATTTGTTTTTAACGTCATTGCCACATGTGTCCACACGTTGAGTGGTACAGTTCCGGCTGAAAACCGCTGACCGATACCGCCAATCATGAATGCCAGATTGCCTTTGTCGGTAATTACAAATGACCAGCCGGTTTTACTATTCGAGGACAATTTGTTCACGATACCCTGCTCAAACGATGGATGCTTGTCCGGTCCGCGCCATTTAAGCCAGACTGCAATCGTCATCGCCTGATCCGGTTTGTTAAGCAGTAATTTCCCTTCACTCTGCGGCAGCACCAGACGCGGGCCGCCCTGACAGTTGCCTGACATGGGAAACGAAAGTGCATAGCCGCGTCCGGACGGAGTATTGCGGGTGAATTCGCTTTCAATACCATCAACGCTTTTTGCGGCAGCGTCGCCGCCGACTTTGCCTGTATTCGCCAGGGACTTTTCACCAGCGGCGTTTTCAAACGGAAAGTGATAGAGCAGATCAGCGCGGGCAGCGGTGGTTACAGATAAAAGAACTGCGGCTGATAACGTCAGACGTGACAATTGAGAATGACTGTACTTGTTCATATTTATGTTCCTTCTTTTTGGAGTTTACTCATTTCGCAAAGTTTTTTAGAAAATTACATTTTCTCTAATATTCTTAAAAAATCGCCTGAATTATCTTTGTCAGCACAATGCTGGCAAATTCTAAATATTGCCACTGTAATATTATCTCCTTTCCTGATTTGCATGTTTTATGTTTTTCATTTAATCATGAATAAAATTAACTTATGCTGTTTGACAATAAAAACAACGGCATTTTCTCTATTGCCAGCGCTATCATGAGATTTCCCGTAACTCAATCGAAGCGATTTCAATCAGCGCGGCAGATTCCTCATTCTCGCATCCGGCGTAAATAGATATTTTATCGAACTCCTTCTGGTCAGACTCCTTATATGAATACATCACAGTGTTGTTGTAAACGAAATCAATGCTTCCGGTGTTTTTGCGGATGCGGTAGACAGCCGGATATTGCACCGGAAAATTATCCATGACAACTTTGAATAACGGCAGCGCTGAAGATATATAGGTTTGCGACGAATCGCGCAAAGTCAGACTGACGCGTCCGCCATCGGCTTTGCCAATGGATAAAAACACGGCGACCCAGCCCGATTTATCCGTCATCTCCAGTCGTTTTACCTTAAACACCGCTTCTTCTCCGGTTTTCAGCGACAATTCCTGGCCAAATTCGATACTGCCGCCGGTTTTACTTTTTCCCGGGCCGGCGCTGACCGTAAACGAGCCTTTACCGTCCGTCACCGCCAATGGCCGGTCATACGGTTTGTCCGGCAGCTTTACCATACCAGGAATGCCGGGTTTGGACTCGAAATCGCTTTTCTCCGGTTTATCGGCCTTCCTGAGCAGTCTGCCGAACTTCAGCACAGCGGAAGGCATTTTGCGCGGAGCGTCATAGGTTCTGACCACTTCAGCGGTTCCGCCGTCGCCGTGAACGAGTAAATCGTCATAAACAACTTTATCGAAAATCTCCCAGGCACCGGTTTTTGCCATAATCGTTTTACCGGCGCGAATAAGCTTAAACTCAGGCCTTCCGTCAGCCAGCGGCACGCTGAATGAATTTATACCCGCCGGACACTCTTTGGTAAATATTTTTCCGCCAATGTTTATTTCCAGAACGCCTGGTTCTTTCATAAATGCCAGCAGTTCAATCTCGTTGCAGGGTTTTCCGTTCATTTTAAACTTTTCTTTCTGCCGGGTAAGATCAACTTTCGCGTCAGTCGGCTGAGTGCGGTAAAAATAGTAGATGGCGTCGCGGACGATTTCCGGCTGCTTTCCGGTCTTGAACCATGTTGTATAATAGGCGGTCAAGTCATAAAATGTATGGCGGATGCCGGTTGACGGCGCAATCTCCGAAGCTTCGGAATAATCATTCCAGGTGATAAGATGCACTAATTCAACATCAGACTCCATCGCTGTTGCCCACATTTCACGGAACAGTGCGCTGTTGCGCGATTCCGAACCGTGAAAATTTTTGGGTCTGAAATCCTGCGGACGCACCGGCGCCATAAATTTCAACCCATGCCGGTCAAAGGCTTTCAGTCTGGGCCGGCGTCCGGCATGCTGGTCATCAAAGGTATTGGTTCCCCAGTCAGAAAAACCGTACGAAAAATCCGCATATTTATCAATGTATTTCCACCAGCCCTGGAACAGCGGCATGAATGCCACTTTTATGCCTTTCGCCTCCAGCTCGGAAATAGTATTCTTCCACCATTCCGGAGTTTGCCGGTGCGCATCATAAGGCACAAGCACCAGACGTCCGTCGTCGAGACGGTACAATGCCGGATTATCGGCAATCTTACAGATTGCCGGCACAAGATATTCCGGATGCGCCTTCAACTGTGCCTCCATGTCAGGCATCAGCACGATCTTGAAATCTCCGCCGGCTTTGTTGACCGCTTTTAACAGCAGCATGAACTGATTCCAGCGCTTACCATCGGTATCAAGAATATCTACACAAAAGCCATCGACGCCGAGTGCTTGAGCCATTTTTACTTCATCAATCAGATCTTCGAGCACCCAATCATCGTCATTGCGCGGCAGGCGGGGAAGCGGGCGCTGACGGAAATAACCGCCGTAACTTTTATGTTTTCCTTTTTCGCCGTCAGGCGAAATAAATCCTTTGGCATAGTAGTCGTTGTCCGGATCCCGGTTATCAATCGAAATCGGAAATGGAGTGAAATAATGAATAAAAACCTTTTTCGACGACTTATGCAATTCATCCGGCGACGGCTGGTCAAACGGCCACTGCGGAGTCGAGGCTGCGGTCACCCAGTTCGTCGATATCAGCGCAACAAGCACAAAAAATCTCTTAAGCATATATTGTTCCAAGTTATGATTCACACATTGAAAAAGACTTGCACGCGATCCTTAATCATATTGCAGACCAGCTCCCGCACATCCTGACGATATGAAGCCCCGGACAGCCAATAGCCGGACAAATTTGCCGCATGTTAAAGATTAAATACTTAAAACCGGCTGAAATTGGTAGTTGAACTCGGCAGATTGTAGCCGGATGCCATGCTCCAGAAATTTGAACAGTTGGTATGGTATCCGTTGCCGAACGTATTGCGTTCGCTCATGGCGTTGTAAGGAAGGAAATATTTAGCCGCCATCCATTTGGCCGATCCGTCGTAATAACCGATATTGAATCCGCGGCTCTGATGATTTATGGTGGGGTTCGGATATATTGCGTCAACAGTAAAAATACCGCTCTGCAGCGCATCTGAAAAAATCGCAGGGGTGTGTTTCAACGTTCCAATCTTAAAGTTATTCAACTGGCCCAGCGCATATGTGCAGTCGGCATAACTTGAATTGCCATAGGAATCGCCGCCGCCGTTGCCGGGACCGCCTTTGGTCCATCCGAATTTAGTATTCTCCGGACTGCGGTTATACCAGCTGGAATTGTAATTTGGATTGGCACCATCAGGACAAAAGTAAACATTCAGGCCTTTCATGTAATCATACAATACCCCGTGAGAGTATATCTTTCTGCCCGCCGCGTTTGGGTTGTAGATGATCTGCGAAGAAAAATTATTGGAGATTTGCGGCGCATACCAGCTTTTGTTGTCATCGGTGTACATGAGAAAAGCTGAACATAATTGTTTAACATTGCTGAGACATGCCGATTCTCTGGCTTTCTGCCTGGATTTATTGAGCGCCGGCAGCAGCATGGCGGCGAGAATCGCGATGATGGCGATCACCACGAGGAGCTCAATGAGCGTAAAATTCTTCGTTTTCATTTGTCAACCCTTTCAATTAATCTTGACATTTTTATCTATTTTATGCGGCACACTCCACATGTGCTGCGCTGTACCAGTTTCGGCTCAACCCAAATCTGCGGCTCATAAATCTTTTTCCCATCCATCAGCCGCCGTAAAATATTCAGCGAACAACTGATCATTGTTTCAAGATCGCGTTCAATACACGTGACTGCCGGATAAATCCTTTCCGCTTCCCAGCCGGCGCCGCCGCCGATAATACTGATATCTTCAGGAATTCTAAGCCCGGCCTCAGTTATCGCATGAATCGCTGCATATACCAGACGCATGTCATTGCAAATCAAAGCGGTAGGACATTTTTCGCGACGGATCAGCTGCCGGGTATACTCCACGCCGTCATGTGTGGTATCGCAATCTCCAGTCTGTACAAACTCATGAATCAGGCTGCCGCCATCCGTATCAAGCGGCAGCTCCTGAACTGCCCGTTCAAAACCTTCAAACGCCAGCTTATGAAACCCGAACTTTTGCGGGCCGCCCAGATAAGCTATCCGGCGGTGGCCCCGCGCCGCCAGGTACTGCGCCGCGTTGAACACCCCGTCACCGGTCTTCGACCATACTGAATAAGTATAAGGTTCATCAATCGCCACCATCGGAAATTTCCTGATTTCAACCCATTCACGCAGACTGTTCAATATGACCCCGGCATGAATCAATCCTCCGGCAAAACCGCCGTAAAGAAAATATGGAATTTGATTCAAATTGCCATGCGGATCCATAAACTCGATATGGGTCTTAATATTTTCCTTATCGCAATCCTGAATGAAATTAATCAGCAAGCCATGAAAAAGACCGGAACCGGGAACTAGATTCGGGAGCTCGCAAATCACCATGCCGATATCGGACGGATGTTTGGCCTTAAGCAGTTTCGCGGCCACGTTCGGATAATAATTCATATCCTGTGCTATATCGGAAATCTTTTTGCGCACATCGTCGCTGATCCGCCCCGTACCGTTCAATGCCGCCGAGACCGTGGCTATTCCAACCCCGGAGCGCTCGGCAATATCTTTGAGTTTGACTTTATACATTGACTATACCCGATTTCCATATTCGCGATAACGGTTGCAATAACGTTCTTTCACAACTAATTATATGCGATTTAATCTCTTTTGTCAACACCATTCCAAAACATTTCCGCAATTTTGTCAAAAAAGCACGTTTCTTCAAATGAGCGTCTGACTGCTATACCCGTAGTTTTATCAAATAAGAAACGAAAGATAAAAAAGCGTGACTGGAGACTGGAGACTGGAGACTGGTAAAAAATTAAGAAGACAAAATTTTCTCTGTACCTTGCTAACTCTCTGGTTAGTCCCGCACCTGCGGGATTAAAAAAAGAGTTTCAAAGGAATTGCAAACTGGTCACTCTACAGTACAGCTTAAATCGCCAAAAAGGTTCCACAAACCCGGATAATTCCATGCTATGGAATTTACGCTTATATTTTTACACCGGTCATTGACATGTTCGCGAATAAAAAGTAATATCATAACTTCAGCCGTTAGCTCCGGCAGTATTGTTCCGCAATGTGGAATAGTTGTTAAGGAGCTGTCAAGAAATAAACTTGACAAGTCTCGCGAAATATCCCGAAG
>CAIMFA010000157.1 GCA_903840185.1 uncultured Lentisphaeria bacterium
AGAATCTTCTGGGTCCAGTTATTCAACTTACGCAGTTTCTTGATTTTAGCGCCAATTTCTGACATATTAAAATCCTTCCCGCTTTAGTTATATCCTCTTTACAATTATTATTATACACATAAAATACATAAAAGGCAATTATTTTTTTAGATTGACTTTTATATAGACAAATCTATACCAAAGGTTTTTCACGAAATTAGAGCATGAGTGACGGAATTGGGGACTTGATTCCAATTCCAAAGTTGAATGAGTAACATGAAGCGGCCAGGCGGCAGACAACTGTTGCCGGACTGATCCGCAATCAGATGCAATTCTGTCGATTAAAAAGTCCATTTCAGCGCATTGCGATGAAACTCTGCCGGAAAATTACGGACGCAAGACTCTAGCCGCAAAGCGGTTGCGATCTTTTGAGTTTTAATTCACGCTCTTCGAGGGCTACGATACCCCGGTATCGGCAGCCTCTCAGAATATGAACCAATCCTCAAAATCTTCGCAATCCAGATAAATATTCAGCAGTACAGAGTATATCTGTTTGGGATATTTCAGCTAAACTAAGTTGATTTTTATTTTGCAGACACTTAAATTACACAATCCGGGAAAACCGGACAGTTCACTAAAATCATAAGTTCCTGATATTCGGCTTATTTTGAGTAAAGGGCCTGTTATGAAAAAAGTAAAAGTAGCGAAAGAAATGCCTCCGGCAATGATTCTCTGCGGTGGGATGGGGTCACGGCTGCGGGATGTGACGGAACTGCTGCCCAAGCCGATGGTGCCTATCGGAACGCAGCCGATTGTCTGGCATATCATGAAAACTTATGCCGCGTTCGGGGTAACCAGATTTATCCTATGCCTGGGATACAAGCGAGAATGTTTTATTGACTATTTCCTGAAATATCACGCTTATGCCGCTGACATCACCGTTTCTCTCGGCCAGCACGGCAAAATCGCCTATCACAATCATTCCGGCGAAGAGGAATGGGAAGTGACGCTGGCGAATACCGGGCTGGAGACGATGACCGGCGGACGCGTGAGCCGCGCGGCCAGGTATCTCAGGGACGGCGATGAAGATTTTTTCCTCACTTACGGCGACGCGGTGGCGAATATAGATATTCAGGCGCTTTATAAGGCCCACTTGAAACATGACCGGCTGCTGACGCTTACCGCAGTTCACCAGGCCGGCCGGTTCGGTGAAATAGAGCTGAACGGCAACCGCGTCAACCGGTTCAACGAGAAGCCGCCGAATGAGGGTTACGTCAACGGGGGCTTCATGGTTTTGAAAAAAGATTTTATCAAACGTTACCTTTCCGGACACGACGATGTATTTTTTGAACATGCCCCCATGATAAACGCCACCGCCGAACACCAGGTGGAAGCATATAAACACGAAGGATTCTGGCAGTGCATGGATACGCCGCGGGAGCACAGTCTGCTTAATTCGCTGTGGCAGGCGGGCAAGGCCCCGTGGACGGAGGCATGGTAAATGTTCGGTAATATTTATTCCGGGAAGAGGGTGCTTGTGACCGGGCATACCGGGTTCAAGGGTTCATGGCTGGTGCTGTGGTTGAAGAAGCTTGGCGCGGAAGTAGTGGGTTACGCCCTGCCGCCGCCGACAACTCCCAGCCATTATGATCTTATCCTGCCGGATATAAATTCTGTCCACGGCTGCATTCTAGATCCGGAAAAACTGGACAGGGTGTTTATTGATTTTTCCCCGGAAATTGTTTTTCACCTGGCGGCGCAGCCGCTGGTCAGGGTGTCATATACCCAGCCGAAAGAAACATTTGAAACCAATGTTGTCGGCACCGTGAACGTGCTTGACGCCTGCCGCCGCTGCAGTTCGGTGCGGGCGATCATCAACGTCACCAGTGATAAATGTTATGAAAACCGTGAGTGGGTGTGGGGATATCGCGAAAATGACGCGATGGGCGGATACGATCCGTACAGCGCCTCCAAAGGCTGCGCCGAACTGGTCGCGTCCTCCTACCGGAATTCATTTTTCAATCCGTCTGAATATGAGCGCAAGCATCACACGCTGCTTGCCAGCTGCCGTGCCGGCAATGTCATCGGCGGCGGTGACTGGGCGGCCGACCGGCTTATTCCCGATATCATGAAAGCCGCCGCCCGGAGTAAAACTGTGGATATCCGTAATCCCCATGCAGTGCGTCCCTGGCAGCATGTGCTGGAGCCGCTCAGCGGCTATCTGCAGCTGGGACAGAAACTACTGGAAGGCAAACCCGAATTTTCCGGCGCATGGAATTTCGGACCGGATGACGCGGAAGTCATTGCAGTTCATGATGTGGTGGAAAGAATGAAACTCGCATGGCCGGCGGTAAATTATTCCGCCTCCGGCAATCCGGAGCAGCCGCATGAGGCCGGGCTGCTTAAGCTGGACTGCTCCAAAGCCGCGACGTTCCTGAAATGGCATGGAGCCTGGGACAGCGCGACGACTTTTGCCCGTACCGCAGGCTGGTACCGGGAGTTTTATGAAAACAATGCGATTCTTTCTGATAAAGATATTGAACTTTATATTAAAGCCGCGGAAGGGCAGCATCTCGAATGGACAAAGTAGCGCAAGCGGAAAAACTGAAGCAGAGTATTCTGGAACAAGTCAGGGAATATTATCACCTGGTCCATGACAGTTCCAGCAGGGAGTTCATGCCGGGAATATCAAAAGTAAATTACGGCGGCCGGGTTTTTGATGAACGCGAAATGGTCAATCTGGTGGATTCCAGCCTGGAATTCTGGCTTACATATGGACGTTACTCCAGGGAGTTTGAACAGCGGCTGGCGGAATATCTGGGTATCCGGTTCGCGCTGCTGGTAAACTCCGGTTCCTCCGCCAATCTGCTGGCGTTTATGGCATTGACTTCGCCGCTGCTGGGTGACCGCAGGATCAGCCGCGGGGATGAAGTCATTACTGTAGCGGCGGGCTTTCCTACCACTGCCGCCCCGGTCATCCAGTACGGCGCGGTTCCGGTCTTTGTTGATGTGGAACTGGATACCGCCAATATTGACATAAAATGCCTGAAAGCGGCGCTTTCGCCGGCCACTAAAGCCGTGATGCTGGCGCATACGCTCGGCAATCCGTTCAATATTAACGCCGTCAAGGAATTTTGCGGAGAAAACGGACTGTGGCTGATCGAGGACAACTGTGACGCGCTCGGTTCGCGTTATGACGACGCGTTCACCGGCACATTCGGCGATATCGGCACTTCCAGCTTTTATCCGCCGCATCATATGACAACGGGCGAGGGGGGGGCGGTTTATACTGACGACCCGCTGTTGAATAAAATTATGCTTTCCATGCGCGACTGGGGACGCGACTGCTGGTGTGACAGCGGCAAAGACGATACCTGCAAATGCCGTTTCGCCAGACAATACGGAACGCTGCCTTTCGGATACGACCATAAATATGTATACAGTCATTTCGGGTATAATCTGAAAGTTTCGGATATGCAGGCGGCTGTCGGCTGCGCCCAGCTTGAGAAAATTCCTGATTTTGTTGAAAAGCGCAAACATAATTTCCGGCGTCTGTTTGACGGGCTGAAAGCGTTTGAAAAATATCTTATTCTGCCGCGCGCCCTGCCGGAAAGCGATGTGTCATGGTTCGGGTTCCTGATCACACTGCGGGATGGAATTGGTTTCAACCGCAACGAAATTGTTGAATATCTTGAAAAAAACAGGATACAAACCCGAAATCTTTTTGCTGGAAACTTGACCCGGCATCCATGTTTTGATATACTAAAGGCGGGAAAGGATTTCCGGATATCCGGCAGACTGGATAATACGGATAAAATAATGAAAGACAGTTTCTGGATCGGATTGTATCCCGGGATGACCGGCGAAATGCTGGATTACATGATTCTTAAAATCAGCGATTTTCTTAACCAGGGAGGCAGATAGCCAGGCGGAGAATTGTCGAATAGCAGTCAGTCAGTTAGCATAATATATTTAACCTAAGGATGGAAAAATGTCAGCGAAAAGCGTTTTTATCACAGCGGAGATAGGGATAAACCATAACGGGGATATGAACATTACCAAGCGGCTGATTGATGTGGCGGTACTCGCCGGATGCAGCGCCGTAAAGTTTCAAAAGCGCACGATTGATAAAGTTTACACCAAAGAATTTCTGGACACTCCGCGCCAAAGCCCCTGGGGAACAACCCAGCGCGCGCAGAAAGAAGGACTGGAATTCGGCAAGGCGCAGTATGATGAAATCGACCAGTATTGCAGGGAGCGCAATATCGACTGGTTTTTCTCCGCATGGGACGTGGATGCCCAGATCTTTATGCGGCAGTACAACCTGAAATACAATAAAATAGCATCGCCGGTATTGACGAATCTGCCGATTCTCGAAGCCGTCGCCGAAGAAGGCCGGTATACTTATGTTGCCACCGGCATGAGCACCTGGGAGGAAATAGACGCGGCAGTGGAGATTTTCCGTAAGCACAAATGCCCGTTTGAACTGCTGCATTGCGTTTCAATTTATCCGATGGAGCCGCATGAAGCCAATCTGCTGCTTATCCCGGAATTGCGCAAACGCTACGGCTGCGAAGTCGGTTATTCCAGCCATGAACTGGGCAACACCGCCACACTCGGCGCGGTGGCGCTCGGCGCGGTCTCGGTTGAACGGCATATCACGCTTGACCGGAAGATGTACGGCTCAGATCAAAGTTCGTCCGTGGAGCCGGCGGAGCTGCTGACCATCGTCAAAGAAATCCGCACGATGGAAAGTTGTCTCGGTACCGGTATCCGCACTTTTACGGAAAGGGAACTGGTCACCAGGAAAAAAATGCGCGGCTGAGTGCGGTTGCCCGTCCGCCTTTTTTGCCGTTATAAAATAACCAAACCTTGCGCTTCTGGAAAACAAGAATATTGTAAACCGGAAAAGCATTTAAACAAAACCATTTACAGTGTCGGCTATGATAAAACTTTCAGATTATGTGATGAATTTTTTAGTGTCGAAAGGGGTCAGACAGACCTTTATGTTGCCTGGCGGCGGCGCAATGCATCTTGACGACTCACTCGGCAGATCCGCCGGCTTGAATTATGTGTGTTTTCTGCACGAGCAGGCGCTGGCAATCGCGGCGGAAGCTTACGGGCAGCATACCAATACTCCCGGGGTCGGCATTGTCACGTCGGGTCCCGGCGCGACTAATACCGTAACCGGTGTCGCCGCTGCATTTATTGATTCCACCCCGTGTTTTTTTATTTCCGGCCAGGCAAAACGCGCTGACTTGAAAACCGGTACCGGCGTCCGGCAGATGGGGTCGCAGGAAGTGGATATTGTTTCAATTATTTCTCCGGTTACAAAATATGCTGTGATGGTGGTGGAGCCTGCCGAAATACGTTATCATCTGGAAAAAGCCTGGCATTGCGCCACTACCGGACGCATGGGGCCGGTCTGGCTTGATATTCCGCTGGACGTACAGGCTGCTGCTATTGACGAATCCGAGTTGCGCGGCTATACGCCTGATGATGATTCTGCCGCCGGAGAAAACGTTGCCGCCGCGGCTGGTCAGATCATCAATATGCTGAAATCATCGAAACGTCCGCTGGTCATTGCCGGCAACGGCGTGAAATTATCCGGCGGCGTGGATGAATTATACCGGTTCGTGGAGACAAACTCCATCCCGGTTCTGCTTCCCTGGAAGACGATAGACATGTTTGACTACAATCATCCGCTGAATTTCGGCAGTCCCGGCCTGATGGGTAACCGGGCGGCCAATTTCATAGTCCAGAATTGTGATCTTCTGCTGGTCTTCGGCAGTCGCCTTGACCCCAGCATAACCGCGTTTAACAGCGCTGATTTCGGGCGTAATGCCACAAAAGTCATGGTGGATATTGATGAAGCTGAAATCCGCAAGATAAAGAATATCACCCTGCCGGTCGTTGCCGATGCCAGGCAGATGCTTTCGGCGCTGAACGCGAAACAGGGGGAACTTTCACCTTCCGGCAACAGCGGCTGGCTGGCGTACTGCGCCGGGCTTAAAGCCAAATATCCGGTAGTGCTTGAGGAATACCGCAAATGCACCGACGGAGTCAATCTGTATATATTTACTGATGAACTGTTCAAACAGCTGACCGCAGAAGATGTAATTGTTCCGGAAAGCTCCGGCGCCGCCGGCGAAGTGACCTATCAGGCGATGCGCGTGAAACTAGGGCAGAAGATCAGGAACGCTGCCGGCCTTGGCTCGATGGGGTTCGGCCTGCCGTATTCAATCGGCGCCTATATTGCCAATGACCGCCGTCGCACGATTTTAATCAACGGCGACGGCGCGTTTCAGCTTAATATTCAGGAACTTGAAACCATTGTGCGGCTGAAACTGCCGGTGAAAATGTTCATCTGGGAGAATAATGGTTACGGCAGCATTATGGCTACCCAGCGCAATCTGTTCGGCGGTTTTTATGTCGGTTCCGATCCGTCCAGCGGACTGACGCTGCCGGATGTGTGCGCGGTCGCTAAGGCGTATGGTATCAGGACGGCTTCTGTCGAAAACCATGAAGCACTGGAAAATACAATCACGCAGGTACTGGCCGGTAATGATCCGGTGCTCTGCCGGATACGCGTCACGCCGTCGCATGCCACTGCGCCGCGAGTTCAGGCGATAAAACTGCCGGACGGCAATATGATGTCCAAGCCGCTTGAAGATATGTGGCCTTATTTGGACGAAGCGGAAGTCAAAAATAATATGAAGGGGTCCGACCTTTGACAATAAAACTGGTATTATTAGATATAGACGGCGTACTGACTGACGGCAAGGTCTCGGTGGACTCCAACGGCAATGAATCGAAGACGATTGACTTCAAGGATATTGACGCGGTGTTTGAAATGAAACGCCGGGGTTATAAAGTTGGTCTGATCACCGGCGAGGCGACCCCGATCACGCTGTTTTTCAATGCGCGTTTCAAACCGGACTTTTTCTATAACGGCTGCAAAGACAAACCGGCGGCAATTGATAAAATTTTAAAGGAAACCGGATGTACGCTTGAAGAAGTCTGTTACGTCGGAGACGGCAAGTACGATATTCCGGCGATAAAACTTGTCGGTTTGTCGGCCTGTCCGTCCAATGCGATTCCTGAAGTCAAGGAACTTGCAACGGTTCATCTGGCGGCGCGCGGCGGCGACGGATGCGTCTGGGAGCTGCTGGAATGGATTATAAACAGGGAGAAATAACACCCATGAACAACGATCTGCAAGTACGAAATCATATTGTCGAACTGCTGGCAAAAAGAAGAGATTATCAGCAGGAAATCATCGACCTGACCAGAAAATATCAGTATGTGGTGTTTTACGGCTGCGGCGCGATTCTCAATAGTATTATAGATTCATGGAATGAGTATGTTGACCGTAAAATTGATTACTGCTGTGACAGCAACAGTGAAAAATGGGGCAAATCTTTCTGCGGAATCAAGTGTATATCACCAGAAGAACTGATCGCGATAAAAGATAAATGCGCGGTGTTTGTCACTATCGGCGAATTCAGACCGGTATTTAATTTTTTGACAGAGCGCGGCTTTCCTTCGGTCAATCTGCTTTACAAGTACGACCTTGCGGCATCAAGTTTTCTCGCCGGGCATGACCACAATGAAGTCGTGAACAATCTTTGCAAGGTTTACGGTTATCTGTCAGACCAGCAGTCACGGAAAGTTTTTGATTCGATTATCTCCAGGGTTCTGGGCGATGGAAAGAACATTGGAATCATGGTGGATATCTGCGAGAAGCATCAGTATTTCCCGGCAGACATAATCAAACTTTCTGAACATGAAAGTTTTGTTGATATCGGCGCTTATGATGGTGATACGGTCAGAGATCTGGCAGCCCGCACGAAAGGGAAATTTGATCAGGTTTTTTCGTTTGAACTCGATGCAATCAACTTCAAGTCATTGCAGCACAATGTCGGACTGATGCCGGAACGCGACCGGGTTAAAATTTACAACGTGGGAATATGGGACAGCGAATGCGATATCACTTACAGCATCGGCCAGTCACAAAGCACAGTCGGCGCAGGGGAAGCTCACGGACATGTGGTCCGGCTGGACGACGCGCTTAAAAGCGAAAAAATCACTTTTATAAAAATGGATATTGAAGGGGCGGAGCCGCAGGCGCTGCGCGGATCTCAGAATATCATCAGGTCGCAGAAGCCGACGCTCGCAATATGCATTTACCATGATTTCAAACATCTGTGGGAAATTCCGCTATATATAAAAGAACTGGTTCCGGAGTACAAAATTTATTTGCGTCACCATACCAATCTTGAGTACGAAACCGTCTGTTACGCGATTATTTAGCCAGGAGCAAAGCCATGCAGGAAAAAGAGATTGAAAATTCCAAACGGGCCAAATTACGTCAGGAAAAACCGCTGGTATATGATAAGGTGATAAAGATCGCCGAACGGCACGAGCAGGGTATCGCCACCCCGATTATTGATATTGCCTACAATTATGCCTGCAATCTGAAATGCCAGCATTGCACCGCGGCGCGTTTTACGAAAAAAGAACGGAAACTGACTCCGGCCGACCTGAAGAAACTCAGCGATGAAGCGGATGCGCTAGGTCTGTGCCAGTTCTGTCTTTCCGGCGGCGAACCGCTGATCTTCAAAGACCTCGATGAAGTGATCAAGGCAATGCAGCCGGACAAATTTCATCTGGCGATGAGCACTAACGGGCACTTTATGACTCCGGAGATGGCGCGGCATTTGAAAGCTCTCGGAGTGGATAAAGTCAAAATCAGCCTGGATGATTACGACGAAAAGCGGCATAATGAGAATCGCAACAGCGAAGGCGCATATCAGAAAGCGATCAACGCCATGCTTAATGCCAAAGCTGCCGGTTTGAGCGTAGTCGTTCAGACCGTTGTCACCCACCAGAACTGCCAGACGGACCGCCTGATCCAGATGGCGAAATTCGCGCAGGAAAACGACTTTACGGTTGATGTGCTGGTCGCCCGGGCCACCGGCGCCTGGGAAGGAAAACATGAAGTCCTGATTGACGAAGCGGACGCGGAATTCCTACGTAAAGCGCATGAACAGTATCCGGTGCTGCATCGCGACACGTTCCCGTCTTACGGCATTCATAAAGGCTGCGGCTGTGTTGATTCCACCCTGCATGTCACTCAATACGGCGATGTGACGCCATGTGTTTATATCCCGATTTCTATCGGCAATATTTTTGAGGAAAGTCTGGCTGATATCATCAAACGCGGCCAGAGCATCAAATGTTTCCAGAAATTCAGCGCGCTGTGCCTTTCCGGCGAAGACCGCGAGTTCATCAGCAAATATATGTCCAAATCCTACGGCAAACCGCTGCCGATCAATTGGACGGAAGCATTTGACGAGGATGATTTTGCGAAATGATCAAGTACACTGAACTGAAATCAACCAACCGGCAGAATCTCATGGAGATACTGCCGCTGGAAAAGCCGTTTACGGTTCTCATTGAACCGTCAAGCTGCTGCAATTTCAAATGTGTTCAGTGTTTTCAAGGTATCAAAGAGGAAAGCTACTTCACCCGCAACCGAATGAATATGCCGCTGGAGCGGTTCCGGAAAATCATTCAGCAATTACAGGCCTGGGAAGGCCCGAAAATCAAAGTCCTTAAGCTCAGTCTGTATGGCGAACCGCTTATAAATCCTGATTTCTGCGAAATGTTGAGAATCGCCCGGGAGGCGGATATCGCCGAACGGATTGAAACTACCACCAACGCTTCGCTGCTGACCTGCGCCATTGCGGAGAAGCTCGTCGAGTACCGGCTGGATTACGCCAGAGTGTCTATTTATGCTCCTGACCAGCATAAGCATGAGCAGATCACCGGGTCAAAAATAAATATAGAAGCCATTCATGAGAATCTGCGGATATTGCGGGAAATTAAAAAACAGCACAATTTAGAAAAACCGTTTGTCAGCGCCAAAATGCTGGATACATACGGCGAAGACAATGACCGCTTTATTCAGATGTATCAGGATGTGGCCGACGAGCTGTATATTGACAAGCCGCACAGCTGGATTAAAACCGGTGACGCCGATTTTATGAAAAATTACTATCAGGACGGCATCGGCGCGGCGGTTGACGATTTCAAACAGCACAGCACTAAACGCATCGCCTGTCCAATGGCGTTCACCACCATGGTGGTCCGCAGCAACGGCGATGTCGCCCCGTGCTGCGTGGATTTTATCGGCGGAACCAATCTGGGCAGTGTCGAAGATCATACAATGCGGGAAATATGGTATTCCGACCGCTGGCTCGAATTTCAAAAGATGCAGCTGCAGAACCGCAAACAGGAAAATTATTCATGTTCCCGGTGCGATATTTATCTGAGTGACCATTATACCAGGGACAATATAGACGGATTTCCGGTTGAAAAATTGCGCCGGAAAAATTTCAATCAGGGAGCCTGATCATGAACAGGAAAATAATCAGTATCGTCAGCGGCTGCTACAATGAAGAAGGCAATCTGCAGGAATTTTATGACCGGGTCGTAAAAACGCTGTCGGAATTTCCGCAGTATGCATACGAGATCATCATGGCGGATAATTGTTCGACCGACGGCAGCCGGAGCATTCTGCGGCAGCTTGCCGCGAAAGACAAAAATTTTAAAGTAATCCTTAACGCTAATAATTTCGGGCCTGTCCGTTCCGGTTACAATGCTTTCCTTCAGGCGTCCGGCGATGCGGTGGTGCTTATGAGTTCCGACTTGCAGGATCCGCCGGAGATGATTGCCGACTTCATCCGCAAATGGGAGGACAATTATCAGGTGGTTGTAACCAGCAAAAGCAAAAGCAGAGAAAATTCCCTGATGTTTCTGCTGCGTCGCGTCTATTACCGGATGCTGGCTAAATTTTCCGACACCGACCATATCATTCAGAATTTCACCGGGTTCGGACTTTATGACCGCAAATTTATGGATGCCTTGAAACGTTACCATGATCCGAATCCGTATTTTCGCGGATTTGTCAGCGAAATAGGGTTCAGGAGAGCTGAAATTGAATTTGATCAGCCGCAGCGCAAGCGCGGGCGGTCAAAACATAATTTCTTCACCCTGTATGACATTGCCATGTCCGGGTTTGTCAATCATTCCAAACTGCCGCTGCGCCTGGCGACCTTCTCCGGTTTCTGTCTGGCGGGATTGAGCCTGTTTCTGGCGTTCGGTTATCTGGTTTACAAACTTTTGTACTGGGATACTTTTACGCTCGGCCTGGCCCCGCTGGTGGTCGGGCTGTTTTTCTTTTCAGCGGTGCAGTTGATTTTCATCGGCATTATCGGCGAATATGTCGGGGCGATCCTGACTCAGGTCAAAAATCATCCGCTGGCAATTGAAGATGAAAAAATTAATTTTGAAAACAAGGATTGATGTATATGCCGGTTTGCGCTTGCAGAGTTTGCGGCAGCGCTTTTTTTGAAAAGCCGCTGCTGCATTATGAGAATATGCCGAAATCGGCACAGAATTTTCCGGACGCTGCCGCGCTGGCGGACGAAACCGGCGCGGACTTGACGGTGTCTCAGTGCTCCGGCTGCGGACTGGTGCAGTTGAACAACGATCCAGTGCCTTATTACAGGGAAGTAATCCGGGCGGCGGCAGTGTCCGCGGTAATCAAAGATTTCAAGACCAGACAGTTTGCGGATTTTATTCAGAAATATTCGCTGCAGGGAAAGAAAATAATTGAATTCGGGTGCGGACGCGGGGAATTTCTTTCCCTGCTGCAAACGCTTGAGGGTGATGCTTTCGGCCTGGAATATTCAAAATCTTCTGTTGATCAATGTGTAAAAAACGGACTCAAGGTGTCCGCGGGATATCCCGACCGTGAAACCGGAGCGCTGACTGGAGGACCATTCGACGCTTTTCTATTGCTGATGTTCCTGGAACACATGCCGGATCCGAATTCGGCGTTGAAAGCAATCCATGATAATTTGACGGATGGGGCGGTAGGCCTGGTTGAAGTTCCCAATTTTGACATGCTGCTGCGCAACAAATTATTCTCTGAATTTATCAGCGATCATCTCTTTTATTTTTCACGTGAAACGTTGCAGACCACCCTGAATCTTAACGGGTTTGAGGTGCTGGAATGCGGTGAGCTGCGGGACGATTATGTTATCTCCGCGGTAGTTAAAAAGCGCAGCAGGCTGGACATTTCCAGTTTCTATGACTATCAAACTCAAATCGCTGCCGGTATTAATGCATATATTGACCGTTTTGGCGAGAAAAAGGTGGCGATATGGGGTGCCGGGCATCAGGCGCTGGCTGTCGTCGCGCTGACAAAGACAGCGGGCAGGATCAGGTATGTTATTGACTCCGCGCCATTCAAACAGGGCAAATTTACGCCTGGCACACATCTGCCGGTTGTCGCGCCGGACACTCTTCGAACCGACCCGGTCGAGGCGGTGATCGTCATGGCCGCCAGTTACTCCGATGAGGTGGCGGGGATCCTGCGGCGGCAGTATTCCCGTGAAATAAAGATTGCCATTCTGAGGGATTTCGGACTGGAAATGATAGATTGATGAAAAGACTGATAAAAAAATACCACCAGATGCGCGCCGAGTCCGGCAGAATAACCCGGTTTCTTGTCACGGGCGTCTGGAATACCGCTTTTGGCGTTATAGTATATATTGTGTTATATGAAGGGCTTAAGCAATGGGTGAATTATCTGGTGCTGCTGATTCCCGGCAATATTCTGGCGATTACCAATGCTTATATCTGCTACAAGCTTTTTGTATTTAAAACCCGCGGCAATATCATCCGCGAATATTTGCGCTTTTATGTGGTTTACGGCGGCGCGATGCTGCTGGGGTTTGTGCTGATGTTCGTTCTGGTTGACGGGCTGGGGCTGAACCCGGTCGCCGCGCAAGTTTTATGTGTGCCGATTTCGATAGTATTCAGTTACTGCAGTCACCGCAATTATTCTTTCCGCAAGCCGGAGGATAAAGTTCAGGAGGCGGAAGAAAGAATTCAGAAGTCAGGAGCCAGGAGTCAGAATAATACAGAAGACATAGTAATGCAGAAGACAGCCGGATGTCAGAATAAAACTATGAATAAAGAGACCAATAACGATGATGACGCCGGCAAAAAAAAGCCGGAAGGAGAGAGAAAATATGAATAAGGACATTCTCAGAGATGATTTAGCTGATATTCTCCCGCGCCTTGCTCCTTTGCAGGAGAAATTGCGCGGCAAACGCATATTTATTTCCGGCGGCACCGGTTTTTTCGGAAAATGGCTG
>CAIMFA010000158.1 GCA_903840185.1 uncultured Lentisphaeria bacterium
CGCCAGTAATCGTAGCTTCTCTGATCCATTATAGCCTCCAATATTTTTAATGGAGGAAATTTAGCATTCAGCAAGCTGTTCGTAAACGTGGACTCGTCGGGGGCTTACGAACAATCAAGCCAGCATTACCCATGCTTTTTTTAGATCCCGTCGCTGAAAAGATGATTACCCTTCATTATAAGCTAAAAATTTATAGGCCTCAATCGGCAATATTTTGCTCTGATAGCGTTGCGGACAAGGCTGATTGCATGATTTCATGCATTCCGATATACAGCGCACCAGCTTGAATGAACCGTCCTGCTGCAAGTGCAGTTCATCTGCCATAGACAACAAGTTGGAGTTATTCTTGGCGAAAAACTGTTGAATTTCCGGTGTTATGTTTTTTACTGTCGGCACCATCAGGATGAACGGTTTCTGGAGTAAAAGATATATCGAACTTATGGTGTCGGTGAGAGTTGATGTCTTATAGGTTAAATATACCTCCGTACCGGAATAATCGCCGAGATGCCAGACATTTTCAGGTTCAGTCCGATAGTATTCTGAATACTTAATTTGCAACGTAACACAAAGAGCCTTATGCATTGCTTCCCTGCGCAGTGAATAGATCAGGATGTCTCTGAATTTTAGTTGAATTGGATCAGCTTGGTTCTGCGGACATACCGCCTTGATGTCGGACGGGGAATTTTCCACCACCTGGCGAGGGTATCCCTGCTCACATGGAGAAGGGCAATTAAGAAGCTTGACGCGCCGGCCTTCGACTCTCAGATAATGTGTATAGAAAGTGTTAAAACGATGCCAGGCATCCAGGCGTCTGGACCACTCGCACCACGCGGCCTCTTGCTCTGGTAGCTCCTCTAAATAGTTCCAGAAAATCCGGCCTGTCATATTTCCCCATCTCAAAAGTATTTGCTATGATAATTCCTCTAAAATTATCGTGGATAAAACATATTGCCGCAGTGCTTAAACACTGCTCAGTCTTTTTTCACTGTGCCGTCATCGGTATTGTCAACCCTTTCGGCTTTGAGATCGCGGAACAGCCGGAAGGCGTCGCGCACCCCGCCGCAGAAAATCCAGGCGGTGCAGACGACTCCGAGAATCAGGCTGAACCACCATAACTTAAACCACCAGAACCATGACCAGGCTGTGTCAGAAATTTTGAAAAATATGTTAACAACTGTGCCAACAACGAATATTCCCCACCAGGCCATAGTCCACCAGAATGTCGCCCAGAACAGAAAGCGTTCAAACTTGGAAAACTCTCTGGACACTCCGATAAGTTCGCCAAAAGTTTTGCGTTTGACTTTCAGCGGGTCTTCAGCTTCGACCACGTCATCTTTTACAGCGTATTTGCCGCAATGCAGCATCTTGTCCATATCAAACACGCGCCTAGGGCCGAGGAGTGACACCAAAACATAGCTTAAAGAGGCAGTCAGCATGGCGTAAAAATAAATTTTCTGCCCGTTCAGCGGGAAGTTTGCCTTATGGGCAATAACCCATTGCCAGTCCGGCCAGAATTTCAGCAGCATTGGAGCCATCATCGTAGTCCAGTAGCTCTGAATAAGCATGCCGCCGAATGCCATCACCGTACCGAGAATCAATGCGGTCCAGGCGGCTTCGGTCGTGCCGCGCTTCCAGTACAAGCCGCCGATGATTACCACGCCGGCGCCGCCAAGGTAAATCGCGCCGGTCAAGGCGAAAAACATGAAAATAAAATCTTTCAGCGGGAACAACATACTGAAGACGAATCCGAACAATGCGACACCGAAAATCGATACCCGCAACCAGAGCAGATGCCGTTTGGGATCAAGCGGCTTGTTGCGGATCGGCATTAGTACGTCCTGCACAAAAATAGTTCCCCACGAATGCAGGTAACTGTTGTCGCAACCGATGGAGCAAGTTATGATCACGGCAGCAAACAACCCCATAATCCCAACCGGCAGTACGTTGGCCAGGAATAGCGGTACAATCATTTGTTTCTGTATCTGCGGATCGACAATCGCCGCGATCTGCGCATGGATCGGCGCGGCCATTTCGGAGAATTTCGGCAGATGCAGCACGGCATAGGCTACTAAAGGAATTAACAGCATACACAATCCGGTCGCAAGGCCGCGCCAGGCGCCGATAATCCCGGCCATTTGTGCCTCGTGCGGCGTTTTGGCCGCCGCATTGAATCCGGAATTACCCTGCCATGATCTGGCGTTGTAGATCATACTGAAAACGCCAATCAGGAAGAACCAGATGCTGAAATCATGCACTTCTCCGGTTTTGAACGGATTGAGCATTGATTTACCTTCCGGAGCAATCAGCAAACCGGCAATGATATCGTTCCATTCGAACTTGAACATCAAAAAGCACATGAGGATCAGAAAAATCAGCATCATCAGAATCCCCTGATAAAAATCTGTAATCATGATGCTGATCTGGCCGCCGGAACAGGCGGTGAACAATGCAATACTCAGATAGCCAGCCATAATCAGCGGCAAGGTCGGTACCTCTAATGCGCCGAGATGAAAATGTTCCGGCAGTCCGAAAAAATAAACTATGACGCGCCCGGTAATCAGCGGAAAAATACCGTAATTAAACACTCCGGACACCCAGCAGATAAAGCCTGAGAAATACCGGAACTGGCGTCTGTAGCGCATTTCAAAAAATTGCGCCAGCGTCATTGCTCTGGTCTGCCTGAACCGATAGATAATAAAACCGGAAATCCCGAGTATAAGTCCGATCGGCATCCCGATCATGCCCCACCACTGAGTCGGCAGTCCGGAGTTGTACACCATTTCCCAGACCGCGATAATCGAAATCGCACCGCCGATACCGCTGGCTACAGTCAACATATATCTGCCGGCTAAACGGTTCGCCGCCAGAAAATCGGCCACGCTGCGCATGTATTTTTTTGCGTAAAGTGTAATTATCAGCAGTGAGCCAAGCAGAAAAACAACTATCGACCAGTCAATCCAGTGCATCTTCATTGATTAAACATTCCTTTACGTTTATTTTTGGACAAATACCGCTCTTGTTATTTTCGTATACTTATCCCGATAAGACCGATAATTACTTCATTGGCGATGGCTTCCATTGATATTTTGTTCAGCTCTTTTTGCGAGTCCAGCGTAATTCTTTGCACCATGCCATGATTATAATCGCTGAAATACACCGTTTCATTTTGTGTCTGCAGTGCAGCGTTGAGCCAGTCGTCGAAATTTTCCGGATTAACCAGACTGACTGACTGCGTTGAGCCGTCAAGATAAGTAACGGTAAAACGGACATTCTCCACCCGACTCTGCATGGGATTGGTAACTCCAATGAAAAACAAGGCCAGTTCAGCAGCTTTCCCTGTTACAGGGATTTCCAGGACAGTCGGGAAATTATCCCAGATGGATGCGCAGGCAACATTCAGACCGTCAGCCGGAGTCGCGAAGCCGATGCCTGAAGGAGCATAAAACATGCCTTTCCCCTGCCTGAGGGCAGTATCATCAACGTGTACCGCATTATGGCCGATCTGATTCCAGTCCCAGGCATATCTGCCGTTCAAGCGGATCCCGATGGAATATCCCGCCGGGCGTGGGGTTCGGTATTCGAGCGTGTGGATTGCCGTTAGAGAGCAATTGAAATACTGAGCAATATCCAGCGGTTCAAATTGGTGAGTCGTACTTCTTTCAACAGGATTTACTCTTTCCGTAACTATTTTATTCTCCACCATAAAATCGGCTGCCAGCCATGCGTCATACTGTTCATCTTTAACTCGAATAAATACCGTATGACTGC
>CAIMFA010000159.1 GCA_903840185.1 uncultured Lentisphaeria bacterium
GGCAATGTCTCTGCGAACCTGCTTGACCCTTGCCGTCTTTTCCATCTGTCCCGTTCTTGACTGAATCTTGAGATTGAGCTTTTCACGCTGCAATTCTGTCAGGTGCTGTTCCACCTCAGCATCAGTCATCTCTTTTATATTAGTTTTTTTCATACTTGGTACCTTACTTTTTTCCAGAAAGCCTTAAGCTTGTGCTTGTGTTCTTGACATGAATCTGCAGCGCAGCGCAAGCTTGTTAGCCGCGAGCGACATCGCTTCACGGGCAACAATTTCACTGCATCCGCTGACTTCGAAAAGGACACGGCCCGGTTTTACGGGAGCGACCCAGCCTTCGACGTTACCTTTTCCCTTACCCATACGTACTTCCAAGGGTTTCTTGGTGAACGGCTTGTACGGGAACAGGCGGATCCAGACCTTACCGCGTCTTTTCAGATGACGGTTGATAGCCACACGAGCAGCCTCGATCTGATTATTAGTAACAAATCCTCTAGTCAGAGCCTGAAGCGCGAATTCGCCGAAGTCAACTTTATTGTTGGTTGTGGCGAGACCTGCGTTATTTCCGCGCTGGACTTTTCTGTACTTTACTCTTTTTGGCATTAATGGCATATTCTTGATCCTCCGTAGGCTCGTTATGACATATCCAGACTTTTACACCGATTTTCCCGGCGGTAGTATTGGCTTCAGAGAAACCATAGTCGATAATTGCTTTCAGCGTGTGAAGCGGTACTCTTCCTTCTTTGTACTGTTCGTCGCGGGCCAGTTCAGCACCGCCGAGACGTCCACTGCAATGAATTTTGATTCCGTCAACGCCCATATCCATGGCTGTCTGGATGGCTTTCTTCATTGCTCTTCTGAAACCGATACGGCGTTCCAGCTGCATCGCAATGTTTTCCGAGACAAGCTGAGCGTTAACTTCAGCGCGTCTGATTTCCGCGATGTCAATGAAGATTTCTTTATTTTCGGTAAACTTACCGATTTCCTGTTTCAGACCGTCGAGTTCAGCTCCCTTCTTTCCGATAAGGAGGCCGGGACGGGCAGAAAATATTGTAATGCGAATACGGCTGGCGAATCTTTCAATCTGGATCCTGGCGATTGCAGCACTCTGGAATTTCTCCTTGATGAACTTGCGAATCTTCAGGTCTTCATGCAACCAGTCGCCAAAAACGTCTTTCTTGGCAAACCAGCGGGATTCCCAGTTTTTGTTTAACGCGGTTCTTAATCCGATTGGATTTACTTTTTGTCCCACGATTCGTTCCCCTTATTAAATGTCCGTCAAAATAATTTCGAAATGACTTGTTCTTTTGCGGATCCTGCCTGCGGAGCCGCGGGCTTTCGGGCGGAAGCGCTTCAAGGTCGGACCTTCGCCGACTACGGCGGTTTTCACGGTCAGACTCTTGCGGTCAAGATCAAAGTTATTTTCGGCATTGGCAATAGCGGAGCGTAAGGTTTTCCCCATGAGCCTGGCAGCTTTGCGCGGGCTCAGGTCAACTATAGCTAATGCTTCCAATACAGATCTACCCTGAAGCAGACGCGAGACGTGCCGCGCTTTTTCCGGTGCTATCCGTACATTTTTAGTTTCAGCTCTTACTTCCATAATTTTTCTCTGATCATTATTTGTTGCGTTTTTCGTTTGTGCTGACTTCCATTCCCGGAGTCAGATCATTAATACTGCCTTTTTCGAGTACAGCCGCCGAGATAAGCGGTTTTACCGCTATCACCTTCAGCTTTACTTTTCCCTTCCCATCGTAGAAATACAGTCCGTTAAAGACACCTTGGACTGCACCTACAGGCAGTACTGCGATTTTCAGATCATCGTTCACCGCCAGCAGTCGGCATCCTTCGACTGTTTCCCGGCTGAGAGCGGGATCTGCCAGGCTGCAGAATTTGCGCGATTCCGTCTTCAGTTCCTCGTTCCTCAATTGGAGCGCGGCTTTCTGAAGCTTCCCTAACGGCATCTTGTCAAGGATGGAATCCACATATTCACAGAATTCAATGGTTTTAAGAGCAAGCTTCCTGCCATTTTCAGAGACTGTTGCTAAAGCTGTTACCAACTGATCTTCCCTTTTGCCTGCGCCCTTCAATTCTCCACTTGCCAAGGTTGCGGCAATGCTCAGTTGCAGCCTGCGGTAGCTCTCATTCTGCTTTCTGTACCTGTCTATAATTTCAATCAACTCATTATGCAGCATCTTCTGTTCATTTTCCAGGGCATCTCTGCCCACGTCGGACTGCATACTCTTGTCACCCGCGGAAGCAGCGCCGGCAGCAACACTTAAGGGAGCCGGATTCTTTGCATCTTCGAATCTGACTCTCCCAGCCGTTCCACCATCAGGAGTTTGGCTAACCCCTGTCTGCTGCTTTCCCTCAAGTGAATAAACACTAGTGACAAACAGAGCATTTAAAATAACCATTAATAGCCCTGCTGTCCAATGACTTTTGAGAAAAAAACCAATTTTCTTTTGACAATCTTTCATGTTCTCTTTTTAAATTTCATGCGAAAATTATATGCAAATTCCTAATCCACAATAATTTAAGTATAAAACAACCTCCTTTGTCGCAAAAAATCTGTCGATTTCTCTTTTTCGTAAACTTAAGAATATAGCCGTATTTTTAGCAAATTCAGGCTTCGATCTTTTTTTTTATTAATTTTTATTATGACGGTTGCCACATCCGCCGAATCCGCGGTATTTTAATATTTTACATTATATAATATAAAAATAATACAGGTAACAATAATGAATGCTCCGGATCTGAAAAATTTTGCATATGTCTCCGAAGACTATCTCAATGGCCGGGTAAAGGCGGTATTCGTGAATTTCCCGGGACTGGGAAATATGGAAATGAAATCTTCTCTCGACGTTCCTGACATCATACTCGCGCACGAAGGCGTCATTTTTGTCTATCCTTTTGTGAATCCATGGAACTGGATGAACGATAAAACCGTAAAATTTGTTGACGGGATCATGGACATCGTGATTAAGAAATATCATGTCGGTAGAAATTGTCCTATTGTCGCCAGAGGCGGAAGCATGGGCGGTTATTCAGCCCTCGCTTACAGCATGTTTTCGAAACACAGGCTGGCGGCGGTTATCGCGAACTGCCCCGTGACCGATATCTATTTTCACAGTACGGAACGCCCGGATCTGCCGCGCACGTTCCATGACGCGATGGGATGCTACGGCGACATTTCCACCATTTTGAAAGACAGGAGCCCGAATTACCATCCGGAGAAAATGCCCGATTGTAAATATCTAATTATTCACGGGTTCAACGACAAGGCCGTTAACAAAGAAAAGCATTCTGACAAGCTGGTGAAACTAATGAAAAAAAGAAAATTGGATGTAACCTATGTTGAGGACGACAAGATGGCGCACTGCGGACCGATGAAATACGAGACGGTTGTCGCGATGGGTAAATTTATAAATGAAATAATCAAATAATGATGCTAATTAACTTCAAGTCCATGGGAAAATGCCTCCATGACAAACGAACTGTTTGATAAAATAGAATCTGAAAAACCGCTTACCGCGCAGGACCTTAAGAGGATTCTGGAACTGGAATCGCCAGCGGACCTCAACCGGCTGTTTAAAGCGGCTTATGCCGTCAAAGAACGTTTTACCGGACGCAAAGTATTTCTGCGCGGGATTATTGAGGTCAGCAACATCTGCACCAAGGATTGCTACTATTGCGGCATTCGCAGAAGCAGCCGGAATATCGAGCGTTTCCAGCTTTCCATGGCGGAGATTGTTGATGCGGCAATATGGGCGAACTCCCATCGCTATGGTTCAATCGTAATTCAGGGTGGCGAGCGCAGCGACGAACCGTTCATTAAATTGATTGAAGATGCCGTCAGAGAAATAAAAGATAAATCCGCCGGACGTCTCGGCATTACGTTGTCAATGGGCGAACAGACGCCGGAAGTGTACCGCCGCTGGTTTGATGCGGGGGCGCACCGCTATCTGCTCCGCATCGAATCATCCAATCCGGAACTATATCGCAAACTGCATCCGGCTGACCATTCACACGATATCCGTCTGAAATGTCTTGAGATATTAAGAAATACCGGTTATCAGGTCGGCACCGGCGTTATGATCGGGTTGCCGTTTCAAACCATCGACGATCTGGTCGGCGATTTATTGTTTTTTCAGGAAATGGATGTGGATATGATCGGCATGGGACCTTATCTGGTCTCCAGAGACACTCCCCTGGCCAAAGAGATGCCGGATTTTGAAGCAATGAAAGAACAGCAGTTGAAACTTGGCCTGAAAATGATTGCCGCCGCCAGGCTGCTGTTGAAAAACGTCAACATCGCCGCGACGACCGCGCTGCAGGCGCTCGATCCACGGGGGCGTGAGCAAGGCCTGCTGGCCGGCGCCAACGTTATCATGCCAAACCTGACCGCAGTTCAGTATCGCTCTTCATACCAGCTTTACGACAACAAGCCGTGTCTCGATGAAAACTCCGAACAATGCCGCTTCTGCCTGGAACGCCGGGTGCAGTCCATTGGCGAATCCATCGCCTGGGATGAATGGGGCGATTCCATGCACTTTGCTGCCAGAAAGAAATAAAGCATTTTCCACCATGTCCGAACGTTATAATCCGCCAATTCCTGGCAAAATACAGCAGGGTTATGAAAAAAATGTGCTTTTTCATTCGATTACTGTTGACTTCTCATATTTAATCGTATAAACTCATATTAGAGATGTATACAATTATAGACATAGAACATTTGGGTTTATTAAGCTACTATACAAGACGGCTGAAATAGACCGATTATGTTATATGATATGTTCTTTACGTAAATTCATAAAATGGAGATAAGGAAATGAACAGTCAACGAAAAAAAATTTTTACACTCATCGAACTCCTCGTGGTGATCGCGATCATCGCAATTTTGGCCTCAATGCTGCTTCCGGCTTTGAACAAAGCCAGAGTAAAAGCAAAAGCCATCACCTGCGCCAGCAATCAGAAACAATCCTTGACCGGTATTACCATGTATGCCGATGCTTACGGCGGCTACGGGGTCTGCTCTGAAGGCGTAGGTCTTGCAGTAACCAAACGTTACTGGCCTGACCTGCTCATGGGCACCAAAATGCTCCCCGGTGCTTACGTCACCACTGACGGTACTTTTGGCGCGCAGGAAGTTAAGATCAATAACGCATTTTCATGCCCGGACATTAAACCGGTAATTGTCGCCTCGTTCGGCTGGCCGATAATTCATCCTGGAAACAGTTCATCCGGTTATGCTTTCGGCATACGCAGAGGCGCCCGCGGGAATTTTCCAAAAGAAAAATATGCTGACCAGGGAGACAGTACAACAGCTCAGCTTCCGGTTTTAAGCACATTGCGTTCCGATGTGCCATACCTTGGCGATTCTCTGGCACGCGGCCTGGCAGCCGCCAATGTACCGCTCGCGCAATCGACTTATATGGTGTCGAATGATGGCGGATGGTTTGTCACGAACGGGTATGGAACTGCTTATATGGCACACCAGCAAAACGGCAATTTCGGATTCCCGGACGGACATGTTGAGGCTCTTTCCCTTCCGCAATTTCAAACCAAGGACATCAACACTACCACGAAATGGAATGCTTTGCCGTATGCGATAGGCCCCCGGTAAAATATATGTAAGACCGGATTGCATTTAATAACGCAATCCGGTTAATGTAGAAATATTTCGTACAGATATCGCTCGATCCAACAGCACTTTCCAGATTATAAAACGATAATGGTAGTATCTTTCTTTCCTTTCGAATTCAGAAAAGAAATGGAATCTTATCCCATGTCTGAACGGCATAATCCGCTATACTGCAAAATTATGGAAGATTTTTTCAAAAAAAATCACTTTTTAATGGAATATAGTTGACTTTTTTAATTTAATCGTATAAACTCATAGTAGAGATGTGTATAAGTATTGGATTGCCAGCGCCCATGTAAGGCGGCTGTAAAAAACAGATTATGCTGTATGATATGCTCTTGACAGAAATCCATAAAATGGAGGGAAGGCAATGAACACTCTACGCAAACAAATTTTCACACTCATCGAACTCCTCGTGGTGATCGCGATCATCGCAATTTTGGCAGCAATGCTGCTCCCGGCGCTGAA
>CAIMFA010000160.1 GCA_903840185.1 uncultured Lentisphaeria bacterium
TCAAAGTAAAGTCTTTGCCGATGTCCTCGCCGTAGCGCTGCTACGACTGCGGCATCGTCAAAATCTTCCTTTCTGAGCATATTTTCGTCATTCATCCATTTTTTATGAATAATTCATTTTAAAACACTGAAGAATCATATTTGATTTTTGTCTAAATGACGTTATTTTGTGTTTTATATCTTAAATATTAATCCCTTATAAAAAGATTAATTATGGCACGGATGACAAAAAGGTTAATTATACTGGCGGCTTGTCTGGGTTGGGGTATTGCCTCAATGCTGTTTTTTGTTTATGCCCCGTCAACGACAGACCCGAACAGTTTGTTGATGAGAATAGCCGAATTTTCCTGCAACTGCACGTTTAAAATATCGTCAATGACTGAATCCATGACAGGAAGCGGTAATGTTGCGCTGGTATATTTTTTCATATATCAAATTGCTGTTTATCTATTGCTGGGATGGGGACTTGCCGTAGCTGTTTTCCCAACTAAAAAAGTTAAGCTGAACCCTGAATTAAATGTCGAGACAGCACCTGAACAACCTTCGAAAAGCGAATAGTTGTCATTTTTTGCCGGATTTCTCCATAAAGGACATAGATTTTCATGTTTGATTATTCCGTCATAATTCCGGCCTATAACGAAGAGTTGCATCTGCCGGAGACTTTGCGGAATCTGCAAAAGGCGATGGAGGCGGTTACCCCTTTGCGCGGCGAAATCATAGTTGTTGACAACAACTCCACTGACCGTACTGCTGAAATTGCCCATGATGCCGGGGCCCGGGTAGTTTTTGAAGCGCATAATCAGATTTCCCGCGCCAGAAACTGCGGTGGCAGAGCCGCAAACAGCCGGAACCTGATTTTTCTGGATGCCGATACCATAATCCGTCCTGAGATTTTGAGCAAAACGCTGGAAATGCTGCTGTCCGGTAAGTATTACGGCGGCGGAATCAAAGTAGGATTTCCTGAAGATGTTCCGCTGCTTATCAAATTGTTCACTAGATTATGGAACAGCCATGCCGGCATCAGGAAATGGGTTGCCGGATGCTATATTTTCTGTTTGAAAGAAGTATTCGATGATATCGGCGGGTTCAGGGAGGATGTATATGCCGCGGAAGAAATTTATTTTGCGAAAAGCATGGCGAAATGTGGCAGGCAGAAGCATTTGGACTTTGGCTATATCGACACCGGATTCATTCAAACTTCACCCAGGAAAATAGCTGAGCATTCCACGGTTAAACTGCTGGTCATCATGATGCTGCTCGGAACATTCCCTTTTCTACAGAAATCCAAACGGATGTGCAAAATCTGGTATAACCGTTAAAAGCCTCAGTATTTAAATTGAAGATTGATTCCCTTCCGGCGGTATTGTCAACCATCCGGAAGGAGAAATTGAGGAAAACGCTGTTAACGGCGTCCGCCGCCGCCATGTCCGCCACCGCGCTCGCCGCCGCCAAAACCGCCGCTGTGCTGCAGTCCGCCGCCTGGACGAGATTCAAAAGAGCGGCCGTTGTTGCGAAGCGCGGAACGGTACTGCTGATTTGGCCTGTTCTGCATATTATGTTTGTAGGGATAATACTGGCCGTTATGCCAGAGCCCGTGATGATTGTAATAATGAGCTGGGCAGTAATGTCCGTTGTTATATGCCCAGTGATTGTTCCAGTACCAGTGATGCCAGTAATTGTATGGATAGCAGTTACCGTTCCAGTTTACCCACTGCGGCGTTCCTCCATAGACTACTTGAGTGTCATAAGGAACGGAATCGCCGGGATTTACGGTAATCGTGTTTTCAGGCGTCTGGGGAACATTGTCGGCATTGGTCAGCGCCTGCTGCGGAATGTAATCGCCGGGCGATGCGCTGTCCGGCAGCGCACATCCATTATTCTGTTGAAGCTGCTGCTCAAAAGCCGCCGCCGTCATCGGGTCGTAGCCGAAAGAGGTGGCTTCGTTTAGCGGCATATCCATATAATTAGCCCACCCGGCCGAGCCGTTGCAGATAAAATTAATCCCGAGCGGAGTTGTCTCGGTTACCTGGATGTTGCTGAATGTGGCTCCGTTGTTCAAAACCAGGTCAGTGGAATAAGATACGAACGGATACAGCATCAAAGCGGTCAGCAGTACAAAGATTTTCTTCATGATACATCCCCTCGATTTGTTGATTATTGATTAGAGAACTTACTATAAAATACCAGCGGGAACAGTTTTGTCAAATCCGAGACTGAATTCCGCTCATTTGAAACTTAACCACAAAGGCATCCCGCAGTCACGGGACTAACCCGATAGTTAGAGCCTGTCCATAAAAATCTAAGTATTTAATAATGAGAGAGATGCATTGTTTTTGTAATGGTGTATATTAATCAAAAACGACCAAATCCTTGAAAAAACCACCGTTATAAATAACAGGAGCATTTCTCTCAATGAAAAA
>CAIMFA010000161.1 GCA_903840185.1 uncultured Lentisphaeria bacterium
CAAAACGCATCAGAAACTTCCCATGATTTGATCTTTGCCATTATGTACTTCCTTTTAGAAGAATAAAATGACACAAATTTTTAATATTTCAACTTTTATTTACGGATAAGCACTAAGTATTCTCAATTCACGCCGTACTCAATCGGAAGGCCATGGCGCCTGAAAAACTCAAAGTTCAAAAGCATTGATGTCGTCATTGAAAATAATTCCATCATAGTTACTGCGGAAACAGAGTTTTTCCTTATTGAAGATAATTTTAGTTTTACTGGACAGCAGTTGTGGATCAACAGAAAATGGAAGTATAACAGAGAAAAAACCATCGCCGACTTCGTTTTGGGAACGCGGCTGGCTGCGGGAAACGGCAATAAGGAAAAAATCACAATTCCGCATGTGATTTATAATGATAATCCTGGTTCTTCCACGGAGCGCCTGATCCCTCATCTACATAAAGAAATCGACTACTCACTTGTTCTTGAGGAACATCGGCTGCCGATTCCGGCGGTCAATGTCGAATGGAAGGAATTGGGGGAATTTTCCAGCCTGACTTTTTTCGCGATGCCATCCGATATATCAGACGAACATTGCTGGTCGATTGGCGGGGTTCACAACAGACAGAATCTCGATATTGTCTATCTCAGCGGGGTCCTCGCCTTCAACAATTATAAAGATGTGGTTTACGGCAGGCAGAACCAGATGATGGAATATCCAGTTGGCGGCTACTTGGAGTTGCGGCCTGGATTTTCAGTCGAAAAGAGAATGGTTATAGACTTTTGCGGGGTTGAAAATGAAGGAAGAGGCTTTAGTAGAATCTTCAGAGCGGGCATGGATTTATTCAAACCGGAAGCCCGGCCGGTTCTTTCAATCGCGGAAACCATTAAGTTGAAAAAGAACGCGTTGCTCAGCCGCTGGCGGGCGAATCATGAATTCGGCGGTTTTACCCATCTGCCCCGTACGTCGGAAGAAGGGAATATTTATAATTACAGGGCCGGCTACCTGTTTGGCTGGACTGGCCAGTCTCTGCGATTAGCGTGGTGCGCACTTGAACTTGGTCTCCGGGATAATGATAAATCCCTGACGGATAAAGGCACAACCGTAATGGATTGCTTCGATAAGGCCCCCGATTTTCCAGGTGTTGCCGGCATGAAATATCATTATTATGATTTGATTGACAAGAAGTGGTATGCCGACGCCGGCAGAAGGACAGCACTGCTGAGCAGCAGAATGTCTGGAGAATCTCTTGCGAATTTCGCTGATTGCGTGATACTGTCGAGGCAAAATAACATGAAGGTTAAAGATTCATGGAATGATACGCTAACAGATACTGCGAGATTCCTCTGTTCTGAAAAATGTCTTACTACAGACGGGATATATCCCGTGTTTTTCAATTCGGAAGGGCGGGCGAATGAAAACCTTATTACCTGCGGCGGCACATCGTGTGTCGCCGGGCTCATCGCCGCTGCGGAAGCGACAGGGAACGCGGAATTGGCGGAGAGGGGAATTAAAATACTGAAACGATATTATGAGCTGTTCGGGGAAACCATGGAACGCCCGTTCAGCAGGGCCACGCTTGACGCATCGTGCGAGGACAAGGAGTCCGGAATATACTTTTTCCTGGCGGCGTACCGTGCGTTCAAATTGACCGGCGACAGCGTATTTGCTGGATACGCCAGGCTCGCCGCTGAATGGATTTGCACTTATGTGTATTTGTGGAACGTGAAGTTCAGGCATGAAAGCCCTTGCGGCAAGAATGGTTTTAATTCAGTTTTCTGGCCCGGTGTTAGCGTCCAAAATATGCATCTGGATGTATTTTTCCCTGCCTACGAGATATATGATTTCGGAAAAATTACAAGGGATGAGGATTTCACAAAAATAGGCAAAGGCGTTATGGACGCATGGACGCATGGAATTGCGCAATATCCGGGACATTGGGGATATCCGATGCCAGGAGAACAGGGGGAGCAATTCAATCAAACAAACTATTACCAGGGGCCTTACTCCATAAAAGACTGGCGAGGCGGATTTAACCCGTGGAACCCGTCATGGATCATAGCATTGGTGCTACAGGCCGCCTTAAAATTTGACAGTAAGTGATGGTGTGACCATTGCTAATTCAGAACTCTGCAATTGTCTCAGGTTAATGTAAAGGGAAACATGAATATGAAGTTGCAAAAAGAATCAGACTGCCGAACGATGGAAGGACGACTCGATCTTCCTTCTGGCGATCATCTCTGTGTAAATCCGATGGCAGTAGTTCTGGACTATGGACAATTAGCTTGCTCTTACAGC
>CAIMFA010000162.1 GCA_903840185.1 uncultured Lentisphaeria bacterium
CCAGACGCGCCTGCGCTTTCGGATGTAATATCTCTTCAACTCGATCAAACAACAGTACTTGTCGCGGACTCTCACGATATATCATCTTTACATAACATCCTTATAGTTAAGTAGATAAGATAGCACGGCCTGATAAATAATCAAGCACCAAAATAAGATAAATAGTTAATATTCAATGATTTAACTAATAGTGCGGACTTTTGGCGGTACTGTCTTTGATATGGATTTTATTTTTTTAATCAAAATTCCTGAATTCTTTGCTTGCAATTTTTTAAATACAGATATATCTTAAACCGACTTTTTAATTTTTTTATTTAAACATTCACCTGCCAACAGGAGGTTTGTATATGGCCGAAGAACTGCAGGGACTTTTAGACAGGATACATCAGGAAGGCATTAAAAAAGCCGATGATGAAAAAACTACGATAATCCAGGCTGCCCGGAAACAGGCGGAAGAAATCATCAATGCCGCAAAGCTGGAAGCCGCGGAGCTCAGAAAGCAGGCGGAAATTGATGCCGCCAATAACGAGGCAAGAGGCAAGGCCGCAGTCTCGCAGGCCGCCAGAGATATTATTTTAAAGCTGCGTCAGGAATTCCAGTCCAGACTTGAGAACGTCATAAAAAATAATATCGGCGCGGCAATGACCCCTGAATTCATGACTTCCATTCTGCGCCAGATGGTTGAAGGTTTTAAAAACCAGAACCCCGACGCGGTGCCCGAGCTTGAGTTGCTGGTTGCGGCGAAAGATCTGGCTGAAATGGAAAAACAGTTGAAAGCGGGACTCGCGGAAAACCTTAAACAATCGCCGCAGATTCTCGCCGGAGCGGATATTGATTCCGGGCTGAAGTTCAGCGTCAGCGGAGATAATGTCTTCTTCGATTTCTCGGATAACGCTATCACCGAAATCATTTGCGCCTATGTCGGTCCGCGCCTGGCCGAAATGATCAAGGCGTAATTTTAAATAAAAGCCGAAACTGTGATATGAAACAGTATTATTATCTGATTTGTTCTTTACCATTCATTAAACTGGAAGAAGCTCCATCTATAAACAGTGGAGAGTTCCGGAGATTGTGCGAGGAGCAGGTCAGCGCGAAAGATTTGCAACTGCTTGATGCTGTTTCGCTTGTTCCGTTAAAAGACAATCCTTTTGCCGCAGATTCCAGCGCGTTCCAGTGGCTTGCTTTAGATATGAATCTGCGCAAGCGCATGGCGGTCTACCGGGTCGGCCGCAAAAGCGAAAATACAACCCGCGCCGTGCCTAAAGGCGATGACTTTTCCGAACTTGACCGCGGCATTCAGGAAGCGTACGCCAAACCCAATCCGGCGGAACGGGAAAAACATCTGGACAGCATCCGCTGGCACTGGCTGGATGACCTTGAATTCGGACATTATTTTGATGTCAACAAACTGTTTATCTACAAATTAAGACTGCTGATCCATGAAAAATGGCTGTGCAGGAATAATGAACTGGGATATGAGAATTTTGACCGGATCGTTGATGCTATAAACAGCAGAGGCGAAGCCGTCAGTGAAATTAAAACGGAAGAAAATTAAATGACTTACATATATAATAACAGGAGAGACACTTGAGATGCAAGACTCCAGCACAGGAAGAATAGTCGGGGTCAACGGCAACATGCTGACCGTGGAATTCGACACCAACGTAACACAAAATGAAGTCGCATTCGCCAATATCGGCAATGAACGCCTGAAATGCGAAGTCATCCGGGTGCGCGGCAATCGCGCCGATTTGCAGGTATTCGAAAGCGCCGGCGGACTTAAGGTCGGTGACAAGGTTGACTTTACCAGTGAACTGCTCAGCGTTGAACTGGGGCCAGGCCTGCTTAAAAAAGTATATGACGGCTTGCAGAACCCGCTTGACGAACTGGCGGAAAAAACCGGATTTTTCCTGAAACGCGGTTTCTACATGAACGCGCTGGATTATGAAAAGGAATGGGAGTTCTCGCCAATCGCCAAAGCCGGCGACAGGCTTCATGCCGGAGATCATATCGGTTCTGTTCCGGAAGGCATTTTCAAACATTACATCATGCTGCCTTTCGGATTCCACGGCACCTGGGAGCTAGTTGAAGTCAAAGCTGCCGGGAACTACCGGATCGGCGACGCGGTTGCCAGGGTTAAAAATGAAAAAGGCGAAGAACGCGACATAACCATGGTTCAGAAATGGCCGGTAAAAATCCCGATAACCGCCTATAAAGAAAAAATGCTGCCGGTCAACACTCTGATTACCCAGCAGCGCATTATTGATACCTTTTTTCCGGTTGCGGTCGGCGGAACTTTCTGTACCCCCGGACCTTTCGGCGCCGGCAAGACCGTATTGCAGCACGCGCTCAGCCAGCATGCTCAGGCTGACGTCGTCATTATCGCGGCCTGCGGCGAACGCGCCGGTGAAGTCGTGGAAATTCTCCGCGAGTTTCCGCACCTTGACGACCCCAGAACCGGACGCACGCTGATGGACCGTTCAATTATCATCTGTAATACCAGCTCGATGCCGGTGGCGGCCCGTGAAGCTTCTGTTTATACCGCCATCACGCTGGCGGAATATTACCGTCAGATGGGACTTAACTGTCTCCTTCTGGCGGACTCCACTTCCCGCTGGGCGCAGGCGCTCCGTGAAATGTCCGGCAGACTTGAGGAAATCCCCGGTGAAGAAGCGTTCCCCGCTTATCTGGAATCGCTGATTGCCGGTTTCTACGAACGCGCCGGCCTGGTAAAACTCAACGACGGAACCAGCGGCTCCGTCACCATCGGCGGCGCTGTCAGTCCCGCCGGCGGGAACTTTGAAGAGCCCGTCACTCAGGCGACACTTAAAGTCGTCGGCGCGTTCCTGGGACTTTCCCGCGAACGTTCTGACGCGCGCCGTTTCCCGGCAATCCACCCGCTGGACAGCTGGAGCCACTACCAGAGCATCGTCAATAAAACCGATATTGCCAAAGCCCGCATGATTCTGCGCCGCGGCAATGAAGTCAACCAGATGATGAAGGTCATCGGCGAAGAAGGAACTCATATCGACGATTTCATGCTGTACTTGAAAAGTGAATTCCTGGACTATGTTTACCTCCAGCAGAACACTTTCGATAAAATTGACGGAGCTACCGATGAAGACCGTCAGAAATACGTCTTCAGCAAAGTGACGATGGTACTGAATACCACTTTCACTTTCAAAGACAAAGACCTTGCCCGCCGTTATTTCCTGGAACTCCGTCAGAACTTCCTTGACTGGAACTTCTCCGAGACCGGAAGCGACGAGTTTAAACAGCTTGAAAGCGCAATAGACGCAAAAGTTAAGGAGCACAGCAATGCGTAAAGTATATCATCGCATTATCCAGATCGCAGGTAACGTTATCACCGTTGAGGCCGATAATGTCGCATATAATGATCTTGCGGAAGTCACCAGCGCCAGAGGCGTTTCCCTGGCTCAGGTCATACGGCTGCTCGACAAGAAAGTTTATCTTCAGGTCTTTGCCGGAAGCCGCGGCGTCAATACCGGCGACCAGGTGCGTTTCCTGGGTTACCCGATGCGGGTTTCGTCGTCAAAAGATCTGCTCGGCAGAGTATTCAACGGCCGTGGCGTTCCCCGTGACAACCGTCCGCCGGTAGATGAAAATTTGATCGAAATCAACGGTCCGTCAGTTAATCCGGCAAAACGAATCATTCCCAGAAAAATGATCCGTACCGGGATTCCGATGATTGACGTGTTCAACACCCTCGTCGAATCTCAGAAGATACCGATCTTCTCAGTCGCCGGCGAACCATACAACCAGTTGCTGGCGCGCATCGCCCTGCAGGCGGAAGTTGACGTCATCATCATTGGCGGCATGGGGCTTAAATATGACGACTATCTTTATTTCCGTAACACCCTTGACCAGGAAGGTTCGCTTTCCCGTTCAATCATGTTTATCCATACCGCCGCCGACCCCGTCGTCGAATGTCTGCTGGTGCCGGATATGGCGCTGGCCGTTGCCGAAGCGTATGCGCTGGAAGGCAAGCGGGTGCTGGTGCTGCTGACGGATATGACAAACTTTGCCGACGCCATGAAGGAAATCGCCATTACCATGGAACAGATTCCGTCAAACCGCGGCTATCCCGGCGACCTTTACAGCCAGCTGGCGTCAAGGTATGAAAAGGCGGTTGACTTCGAGGGCGCAGGCTCCATCACCATCCTGACCGCGACTACAATGCCCGGCGATGACATCACCCATCCGATCCCGGATAATACCGGATATATTACCGAAGGCCAGTTCTATCTGCGGCACGGCCGTATTGAGCCGTTCGGTTCCCTGAGCCGCCTTAAACAGCAGGTCAACGCCGATACCCGTTCCGACCACCGGACGATTATGGACACCATGATCCGTTTATATGCCGATTACAAAGAAACTTTGGAAAAGCAGTCCATGGGCTTCCAGATGAGCGCATGGGACACCAAGCTGCTTAAATACGGCGCTCTTTTTGAAGAACGCATGATGGACTTGTCCAAAAATATTCCGCTGGAAGACGCGCTTGACCTGGGTTGGAAAACTCTGGCCGAATGTTTCGACAAAACGGAAACCAGTATCAGAATGAACCTTATTAAGGAATATTGGCCGGAATAATCCATTCCGGGAGACGTTATCATGGCAAAAATAAAGATGACCAAAACCGAACTTAAGGCTCAGCAGGACGCGCTGAAGCAGTTCATGCGTTTTCTGCCGATGCTGCAGCTGAAAAAACAGCAGCTTCAGATGGAAATCCGCAAGAGCCAGGCCAGGTTGCGCGAGAATGAAGAAGCCGCGGAAGCGCTGCGCAAAAATATTGTGTCATGGATCAGCCTGTTCAGCGATGAACATGCCGTAAAACTGCTGTCTTCGATCATTGAAGTTGCAAGCGTGGAAACCGGTACCGCCAACATCGGCGGAGTTCAAGTGCCGGTTTTCAACTCCATTACTTTTAATATCAAAGAATACGATTTGGTTATGGAAGATTCCTGGATTGATGACGGCGTGGAAGCAGTCAAAAAGATAATTGAACTGGATGAAGCCCATAAAATCATAGAAGAGCAATTCCGGCTGCTGTCGAGGGAACTCAAAACCACCTCGCAGCGCGTCAATCTCTTTGAGAAAATAAAAATCCCGGAATGCCGGGAAAATATCCGGACCATCAGAATCGCCATCGGCAATAATGATACTGCCGGTGTTGCCCGTTCCAAGATCGCCAAACGCAAATCACAGGAGGCGGCAGCATGATCGTCCCGATGAAAAAAGCGACTCTAGTCTGTCTGGCCTCCGACCGCGAGCCCGCGCTGGAAAAACTGCGCGAAATGGGCATTATGCATCTCCAGTTCGAACTGCGGGGGGATACCCTGGAGCAGGGCGATGCCAGACATATGATAATGGATATAGACAAAGTTTCCGCATTTTTAGGCGAAATCAAGCATAAGCACAGCGCGAAGCCGCTCGATCTGAACGACGGTCTCCAGATAGTTCAGGAAACGCTCAAACTGATGGACGAAAGGCAGTCTGTTACCAGAACGCTGGGTGAACTGAAACATCAACTGGAAGTCATTGAGCCGTGGGGCGATTTTTCCGAAGCCTCTTTGAAACAGCTTGAGGATAGAGGCGTTTATGTCTATCCCTGCGGCATTGCGCCAAGCCAGTTCCTGAAATTTAAAGAAAAGAGCGATTTTGTCTGTGAAGTGATTCATCAGGATAAGAAGTTCTGCCTTTTTGCGGCAATCTCCACTACTCCGCTGGATCCGGCCGACATTCCGCTGGAAACGCTGCCGAAAATTGCCGGGATCAAACCGCTTAAGGAAGAAATCACTACCTGGGAAACCAGGCTTAAAGAAATTGATGATCGTCTGCACTCGCTGGCGCTGGGACTTAAGATATTGGAACAATTCAGATCCAATGTTTCTGAAGCAGTGGAATTTCTGAGCAACCGTGACAGCATGTCGCTGCACGGCGAACTTGCTTACTTTACCGGTTATATTCAGGCTAAAGATGAAGAAAAACTCAAACAGGCGGCAGTTGTCAGCGGCTGGGCCCTGGGCTTGCGTGACCCGGATGCCAATGATAATGTCCCGACTCTGGTTGAACTGCCGAAATTCTTCCGCATGGTTCAGCCGGTTTTTGACTTCCTGGGTTTATCCACCGGCTATAAGGAACCGGATATCAGCATCTGCTTCCTCGTTTTCTTTTCGATCTTTTTCGGTGTAATCTTCACCGATGCCGGTTATGGCGTCCTCTTCCTGATTGCCGCCCTGATCGCTAAATTCACGGTTAAAAACGAAAAGATGCGGCTGCCGATCAATCTGTTTATCCTGCTGAGCATCGTCACGATTGTCTGGGGCGCATTATGCGGTTCCTGGTTCGGCATGGAAACTTACGGACTGGGATGGCTGACTCCGCGCAACCATGAAGGGCACATTGATTCTCAGTTGAAAAACTCGCGGATGGAACTGGTCTGCTTCATTCTGGCCGCGCTGCATCTTTCCACCGGCCATATTCTGAAAGCCATGAAAGACCTGAAGTCCAAAAAGGCGATAGGCCATCTGGGCTGGGTTTTTGTGCTGTTCGGCAATTTAATCCTGGCAACGCGGCTGATCATTTTTCCGGGACCGTACCCGGCGATTATGTTTGTCCTTTACATCGTCGGATTCCTGCTGATCCTGACCTGCTTTATCCACTGGGGTGATTCCGCCGAAGTGTTCAGCTTCCCGCTGGAATCACTCGGGTCGTTTGTTGACACGCTGTCATACATCCGTCTCTTCGCCGTCAGCGTGGCCGCATTCTATATCGCCGACAGCTTCAACGGCATGGGCGAATCGCTGCTGCATGCTTCGCCGGGATGGCTGTATATCCCGATGGCGGTTTTGACCGTGTTGTTCGGCCATGTGATGAATATCACGCTGTCGCTGCTGGCCGTGCTGGTGCATGGTGTCCGGTTGAACACTCTGGAATTTTCAAATCATGCCGGCCTGAAATGGGCCGGGTTTCAATTTAAGCCTTTTAAAAAACTAGAAAATGATTACATCTTGAAAGGAGAATAATCATGGACGCGCAATTGACAAAAGATTTGGCGACTGTAGGATGTTATGCCGCTATCGGTTTTTCCGCAGTCGGGTCGGTCCTGGGATCCTGCATTGCCGGCAGCGCCGCAATCGGAGCCTGGAAAAAATGCTACCTTCAGAACAAACCGGCACAATTCCTGATGCTGACGTTTGCGGGTGCTCCGCTGGCGCAGACAATTTACGGTCTGATTCTGATGATCGTAATGAAAGGCAAGCTGGATAGTCAGCCCGGAGTAGTCATCATGCTGGCCGGGGTATTCGCCGGTCTGGTCATCGGCTTTTCCGCGCTGTATCAGGGCAAATGCGGAGCTTCCGCCTGCGACGCCTACGGCGAAACCGGCAAAGGCTTTGCCAACTACCTGATGATCATCGGTATCATCGAAACCGTCGCGATTTTCGCAATGGTTGCCGGACTGCTGATCGTCAGCTAATTCCGGTTACTGATTCCAGGGCAGGCGCTTCAACGCCTGCCTTTTCTATTTTTCCCCCGGATTTACTCTTCTTTATTTTTCATTTCCTTTGAAAGTACTTTCAAATTCCTGAAAATTCCTCATTCTTGAAACTGCGGATTCCGCAGTCCCCCGCTGAAGCCTGCCTTTTTTCTTTTATCCACACAATATATCCGCGTTTGTTTCGTTTTAATGGTCAAAGCTTGCAAGAAATCGTACAGGAAAAAAGCAAAAAGAAAGGAAACGGAACATGAAGACAAACAGCAGCAGAACAATCATCGGAGCGATAGTTTTATTCATCTCTTCTATCGCGTTCGCACAACAGTCAACGACCACCACGCCCGCGTCTACTACTACACCCTCAAGCACAGTTCAGAAAGGGCACAAGGAACACCCGCTCAAAGCCCTCATTGAAACATATCATTCCCAAATCAAATCTTACCTGGCGCAGAAAAAAAGTGAGCACAAAACGTTCAAGGAATCGCTCAAAGGTAAAACTCCCGCCGAACAGAAAACCATGATCGATCAATTCCGCACTCAGCAGGTGGGAGATATCAAAGCATACGTAACTCAGCAGCGCAATGATTTGGTCAGCAAGATTCAGAGCAGCAGCATCCCGGACGATCACAAGAGCAAGATCGTAGCTAAATTGCAGGAAAGATGGGCTAAAGTGGACGCTCAGATGGAAAAACAGATGCAGGAGAACAAGCAGACTATAGATCAGATTTACAGCGACGGCGTTATAACCAAGGAAGAGAAAGAGATGTGGAAGGAACAGGTACAGACCCAGCACAAGGAAAATAAAGAATTTTTCAAATCCTTGAAAACGAACAGTACCAAAGGAACGACTGGAACGACCACAACCACAACTTCTGGAACTACAACCGCCCAATAGTTCCTTCGCAATCCTATCGCACAGCGGGACCCGAAAAGTTCCGTTTTTTCGTTTCATCGCAGGTATGATTTCCGCAGGAACACCCGGTATGGAACATATAAATCCGTTATTTGAATATCCAATATCCAACACTCAATTTCCAATGTCCAAGTTTAAAACACAACAGCTGGTATTTTCGGTTTAAACGACTGCTTTCGTCAGGCAAAGCCTGACTTTGGAGTGCGACACCCCTGTGTCGCTTTGGATATGGTATAAAGTCGCGAATATTCAGCCTGCACTGGGAATGTGGAGGTTCCACAGCATAACCAAAGCGGCGCAGGAGTGCCGCACTCCAAGGATTGCTATGCAATCATAAAGCCGGACAGACGATCCTCCGCTGGAAGACACAAGGAATTGAATATCGAATATACCAGGAATTAGTGTTTACAAATCCCGCCAGCAGGAGGCGCAGCCGCAAAGCAGCTGGGCGGCTTCCTCCGGCCCCCATGAACCGGCCGGATAAGTACGCAGATTACACGGACAGTTAAAATTGTTGCCGTCGAACTTGGACCAGGCTTCCAGCACCGGCGTGAACAACCGCCACGAGGCGGCGATCACGTCGCTGCGGATAAACAGCGTCTGGTCGCCGAGCATGCAGTCCAGCAGCAGCCGCTCATATGCGTCCGGAATATCCCCGCCGAAAACTTCGGCGTATTTAAAGTCCAGCGACAGCCTGCCCATGCAAAGTTTCGGTCCCGGCTGTTTGGCCTGGATTGACAGCGCCATGCCTTCCTCCGGCTGAACATTCAGCACCAGCATATCCGCACTCAGGTCTTCCGGCCGGAGCTCGGAGAAAATCGAGTGCGGCACACGTTTAAAAGTGATTGCTATTTCACTGACCTTCTTGGCCAGCCGTTTGCCGGAGCGCAGATAGAAAGGCACGCCGCGCCAGCGCCAGTTGTCTATCAGGAATTTGGCGGCAACAAAAGTTTCCGTGGTGGAAGTAGTGCTCACGCCTTCCTCCTCGCGGTATCCCGGCATGCCGTTGCCGGCGGCATACTGGGCGCGCATAATATATTTATCGAGTTCTTTTATCGGAAACGGACGGATTGATTTTATGAGCTTGAGCTTTTCATCCCGGATCGAGTCCGCATCAAAGGAAGCCGGCATTTCCATTGCGGTAAGCGCCAGCATTTCCAGCATGTGGTTCTGGAACATGTCGCGCAGCAGTCCGGCTTTTTCATAATACCCTGCCCGGTGCTCAACACCGATGGATTCGGCAACGGTGATCTGGACATTGTCAATGTAATGGCTGTTCCAGACCGGCTCGAAAATGATATTGGCAAAGCGCAGCATCAGGATGTTCTGCACGGTTTCTTTGCCGAGGTAATGGTCAATCCGGTAAATTTGACGTTCCAGCAGTGATTCGTGCAGCAGCCGGTCGAGCTTTTCCGCACTGTCAGAATCATTGCCGAACGGTTTTTCCAGCACGACATGCCGCCACGGAATGCCTTCGTAATTCTCAACGGTCAGCTGGAATTCCGCCAGCATCGGCACGATTATCGGGTACAATGCCGCCGGGGTGGCCAGGTAAAACGTCCGGTTGGGCACCGGATCCTGCTGGTATTCAAGCTCCATTAATTTCCGGTGGATTCCGCGATAGGTGTCCTGGGAATCATAGCCGCCGGCAATATAGAAAACTTTTTCCAGAAAAGCGTCAATTTCACTGAGTTCGCAGGATGGAAAGCGCTCTTTTAATGCCTTGCGCTGAACGTCCCGGAAGGAATTGTCGTCCATCTGTGAACGGGAACAGCCGATGATGCGGGATTTGGCGTGAAACAGATTGCGTCTGCTGAGGTTAAAGAGCGCCGGAATCAATTTGCGCTGCGCAAGGTCGCCGGAGGCTCCGAAAATAATGATCGTATTGGGTACCGGGCTGACCTCGATACATAAAGTCCCCTGCCAGGAATTGCTGTTGCTTCCCATCATCCGCCTCCCGCTAGATATTTTTTTGCGGCCTGCCTGCCCGCGCAGATAACAGGCCGCGAGTATCTCAGATCATTTTTTCGCCAGGTAGGAAGCGACGCCTTCATGAGTCGCTTTCATGCCTTCTTCGCCGGCTTTCCAGTTGGCCGGGCAGACTTCACCGTATTTTTCGTGGAATTGCAGTGCGTCCACCATCCGCAACGCTTCGTCAATGCTGCGGCCGAGCGGCAGATCGTTGATAACCGCGTGACGGACGATGCCGGCTTTGTCGATCAGGAAAAGACCGCGCAAAGCGATGGAGTCGTTAAATAGAATACCGAAATCGCGGGTGATCTGTTTGGTTAAATCAGCGACAATCGGGTACTGAACATTGCCGATGCCGCCTTCGTTTAACGGCGTGTTCTTCCATGCCAGATGGGAGAACGCCGAGTCCACGGATACGGCGACAACTTCAGTATCGCGCTTTTTAAATTCGGCAAGCTTACGGTCGAAAGCAATCAATTCAGTCGGGCAGACGAAAGTAAAATCCAGCGGATAGAAAAACAGCAGGACATATTTGCCCCGGAATGATGAAAGCTGCAAATCTTCAAACGTGTTATCCGGCATAACTGCCTGAGCTTTAAAATCCGGTGCGGCCTTAGTTACCAACGTACACATTTCATACCTCCTGGTTCGGGTTTTTATTTCACACACTTAATTCTCGTGTATTATTAATAACACTCCGGATAAATAAAAATCAAGCATTCAAAATTAAAAAATTGATAATAATTATCAAAAATTTAATAATTATAATTTTTCACAGCAGATGCCGAGGACAACGGGAATCCAGCACATCAAACTCAAGGAGCGATGTCTTCCAATTCCGGAAGATTCAACAGCTCGCTGTCGCTCTTCAGCTCCATCACCATCAACTTACCACTGGGAACACAACGGCCACTATTGTTACTGCCTATTATAAAATTTCCACGCTTGAGTTTAAAAAAGACGGCTTGAAAAGTGTCATCGCCTTGCTCCGCGATCAGCATTATCGTTTTTTTCTGCTTCATAAAAATCAAATGCTCATCTGTCCAAAGTTTATTACCGTCAAGATCAACTGGGATGCAGTGTCCGTCTACATTATTTACGTTTTCCCATTTTTCATAATCTTTCATTCGTAAAGAATTATCAACTTGAGGAAAATATTTAAAAAAATCACCTTGTCCAGAAAAAAACTTCAATTTAACCTTATTGCTGACGAGGTCAAATTCATAAACGACATCATCCCCCATAACGAGCAGAGTATTCTCATTTTTGCCGACAATAAAAGGCGAGTATCTTGGATAATCATCCGATGTAAAATATGGAATATCTGTTAATTTAACCCAACTGCGGGAAGTTAAATTCAAAGCCCATAATTCCACAGATAATGCATTAATTGAGTTTGACAAACCAGTTTTTTTGGGATTAAAAACAGATTCTGTCATCAGCGATGTAGTTATCGAAGTTCTCCAGGCCGGCACAATCAACCGATTGCGAATGGTATCGGCGTACATTCGGCTGAACCGGTGCAAATCGCAATTGACGAACGGGTTATTCTCACTCTGATTAGATGAATAGATAACTGAATATGATTTTTTCTGCAAATCATATTCCACTAGAAACAGAGGAGTTTTGCGCTCATAGACACTTCCATCATAAGAAATGTAAACTTTATCACTCAGACTGGCAATACCATAACAATTAAAATCTTTAAATTCTTTTAGTGGCACATATTCCGGTGTTGATAAGTTCAGTGGAAAAAGGAACAATCCAACTGTAGTTGCGGTAATATAATATTTTTCTGAAAGGCAGGCAAAGTATTTATCAGTGACATAACTGTCAACTTGTTCATCCCCTCTTAAAATTTTTACTCCGGCTTGCTGGCTGAATCCATGTTCCGGTGAAACCCGGTAAAGAAACCGTTCCGCTCTGTTCATTTTCGCCACGTAAATATTTTTGCTGTCATATAATGGTTGAGCAAAAGAGGAAAATTGTTCAAATTCTTCTGTAACAAGACTGAAAAGACGGCGAAAAACATTGTTCCTTTTCGGCGGATCTTGCACTGAAATTTGAAGCTTAGGGAAAGATCGTTTTAAGACGCGGGAAAATGTCTCTGTGCAAGTAATTATTTCATTTCTGGCGGCATCAGTCAGTTTTTTGTCATTTCTTGCGTCGGCCTCTATTTCTTTCAAAAAAGTATAAATTTCCCAGGCGTCACTATCCACATTATAATTGATTCGACCAAAATGAGCATACTTTAATCCTTTCTTCTTATAGATGCTGCGGCATAGCCTGACGCCGTCTTTGCATGGAATTCCTGGAATGTAATCTATATTTAAATAACTAATTATGGACTCCCATTGCTGATCGGAAATTTGGTCTTTATCTATTATTCCAACAATAAAATTTGTATAAGAATGATCGTTCCTCGAACCAGAAGAGTCAATTCCATGAAGGAAAATTGTTCCGATAATTTTAAAATATGAAACCTTTGTTTTCTGCATGGCACGGTAAAGTTCCGCTAGACGGGGTGTTTTAGACGATTGCCATGGTTCAAATGACTTAATCCCATAGGCTTCCAAAAACATATCAGGAGTATAAAATCGGTCAATATTGGCAACATATAATTCTTTTAACGGTAATCCGTATTTATCGCCAATGTCATAATCTTTGGATATATCGACAATTGTTTTGATGGCATCGAGGTGTTGAATGATATTCTGCATATCCATAGCGGAATTTACCTCAGTAACCGGTTTGTACTGCCGGTTATAACGCTTCAACCACGTTGATCCAGCCTGTTTTCTCAACTCGGTAATACGCGCCTTCAGTTGCGGGGGAAACGTCGTATCGCAATAATAATTGCGAATTCCGGCTAAGTCGTACATAATCGTTAGGATTCGACTTTCGATTTCCTCCGAATTCCCCTCTATTCCAAGCAGAAACTCAGCATGTCCAACCCCTGCTTCCGCTGCTTCAGGCGGTATGTCTCCACCAAAATCTGAACCTGATAAATAGGCATGGGCAATTTCCGCTTCAATTCTGATGAGTTCATAGCGAAAATCGGGATTGAGGACATAGGCGTTCCTTGCCATTCGTGAAGCGCGTTCATACATGCCGTTGGCCTGGGCAATATTACATTCGCTAATATACTTGTCGGCTTCGCTCTTGCGGTCAAAGTTGCCTGTTACTACAGTGGTACCCAATTGCCTGCTCGTCTCCGCCGCCAGATGTTCCGCTGCCTTGACCTCGCCATCAATTGCATACGTTTCGCGCAGAGAGAAATAAACTTTTCCGGTAATATCTTTAGCAAAGAGTTTCATTGTTAAGGGTTTGACTTTATCTCCGCTCAGCTCCGGTTCAAGCTGGATAAAGAGCGACCCGGCCAGTAACTGGTTGTCATTGTCCGGATGCAGGGAGCGTTCTTTCAACAGGAAATCAAGCTGACTGCGCTCCAGCAGCAGAATACTCTGATTTTGTCCCAGCCGCCGCATCAGCACCAGTTCCGCCAGCCGCGCCGAATCGGCCTCTTTGCCATTCAAGGCAATCAGGTTCAGCGGCATAAAAGAAATCAGTTTCAATTTGCCGGCGTTAAGTTGCTGCTGCCTGGCAATGGCGGCGGTTACCGTATCGGCAGTCAATTTTACCTGGGCGTAAAATTTTTCCGGCAGGCAGATGTCAGCCAGACGAATTCCGAGCTTGGTATCGAATACAATCACTTCTGCCGGAGCCTGAGTTTTCGGGGAACAGACAATCACCGTAAAAAGATCGACTTTCAACAACTGGCAGCATTTAACGATATTGGCCGGATCAACCAGTCCGCTGGCCGACAATTTCTGTTCAGCAAGGACTTTCTTGATTTCAGCCCGCTCGACACAGATAACGTTTCGTCCGGAAAGCTCAGCCGTTACGGGATCCGTCAGGAACTCGCCTTTGACGTCCTGGGCGACTATCGCCACTTTTATTTCCGGGGGGGGAATTTTTTCCGCGCCATACAGATTAACTACCGCCGACAACAGCAAGAAATTGAACAGAAATCTTAATACCATTTATTACCCCGGATATTGGTTTTATTAAAAAGAACAATTCACTTTTAAACTGCGATTATGTCAATATTTCAGTCAAGAAGAACATAGATATAATCACTGTGCAGCCAGTCAGGATCGTCCTGCGCAATTGCCTCGCTTTAACATGCCTCGCGTTCAATAAAATGCAAGCGGAACCATAGGTTTTAAAATTTGTTTTCCCGTGCTATCCGAGCCTGTATCTGCTGTTTCAATAGACCAAAACACTATATTTAGAAAGAAGTGCTAAAGTTCTAAAGTGCTAAAATTGGAAAAGTCAGGAAGGGACGGATGGCGGGCAGTTTGCCGGGGCAGTCCATGAAGTCCATAACGTCCATGGTCCGGCTGCCGGGGAAATAGGGCCTATGGGACCAATGCGGCCTGTGCGCGGGGGAGAATTACGGGAATAACGGGAAGCATGTAAATTATGGGTAAGAATTTCTCCAGCAAATGCGGGGCCGTGGACATGAAATTAAAATACTTTTACCATTTATGGAATTTTAAAAATGATTTACCGGTGGTATATTGGGCAGTTTATCAAAACTTTAAGGCAAAATTATGCTGAATGACAAGCGGAAAAAACTGATCTTCATTTTTTGTGCGCTATTTCTATTGCTGCTGACCGCGCTGCTGACAAAAAGCGAAGTTACCATGGCCGGCAATGAATCCAGCCGCTTCGGTACTATTCAGGCGCTGGCGGAACAGAATACTTTCGCCTTGAACAATACGACATTCAGGACCGTTGACCGGATTATCATCGGGGATAAAGTATATTCCGATAAACCGCTGATGCTGATGGTGGTTCACGGCATGATGTTCAAAGTCATTGCGGCGGTAACCGGGATCACCTTCAATTCCCATTACTTTCTTGCGGTTTATCTGACCAATCTGCTCGGGATCGGCCTGCTGAACATCATCCTGTTTATATTATTCTTCAAGCGGCTTGACCGCGACGTTGAAGCGCCTTTTTACAGCAAGCTTTTTCTGACCGCCAGCCTGCTGATTTCCACCATGCTGCTGTCCTATGGCGTCACCATGAATAATCATACCCCGGCGGCACTGATTCTATTCATCCTGTTTCTGCAGCTCATGGATTATCCCGTAAAAGACACCATGCTCCGGGCCTTCATGGCCGGGATTACCGCCGGAGCTCTGTTAACCGTGGAAATCCCGGTCGGGGGCATTCTCGGGATCAGCTCATTCATTATTGTTCTGCTCTTTTCTCAAGAGCGGAAGCTATTGAAATCCGCAGTTTATTCGGTCGGCGGCCTGCTGCCGATTTTTGCCATGTGCCTGGTAAATTATATTGCGACCGGCAGTATTCTGCCTCAGTATCTGGGAGCCGGAGGCACTTATCAGCCGCTTCCTGATGTCTCTATTGGCTATTTAGTGAATATTCTTTTCTGGAACAGAGGTTTTTTCTCATATATGCCGGCGATGCTGTTTATTATTCCGGTGCTGCTGATCAATCGCAGCATACTTAAAAACCGTCTGGAGCTCATCATTCTCCTGACTGCTGCCGCGATTATTCTGTTCTACGGGTTATTCACGAACGAATACGGCGGCTGGGCTTACGGGTTCCGCTATTTGATTCCGGTTATTCCAGTCATCTGGTTCTTTATCGCACGGGAATATGCGCCGAAAACGGGTTCATGGCAGTATAAGGTTTTATGCGTTTTGATTTTCTGGGGTATCGTGACCAGTTATGTGGGGACATATAATCCGTGGTGCAGCTGCTACGAGGCTTCCAGGTCTCAGCCGAACAGCGTGAACTATTATGTCCGCAATTCTTTTGCGGCGAATGTGCTTTGTATCAGTTTTGAGCAGAATCCGGACTCGGCGTTAAGCCGTTTTATGATAAACAGTGTTTACGGCCCGGTAGTTGCGACCGCATATTTGAATGAAGCGTTTGTCAATACCAAGAATATCGAAAAACTGCTGGAATTACGCGAATACTGCCGGAAAAATCCGCAGACGCAGATGAAACTTCAGGAGAAATAAATCAGAATGACACGTTGACGTCGCCGCTGATTTTCCACGGCGGGGGCATCAGCACAATACCGGTTTCCTGATCCCAGTCCCGGTCCCAGGTGCGCAGCAGCAGCGGATCGGTGGGTTTCCCCCACGGATTGATGTCTATCACCAGAATATCGCCGTCAGACGTGAGATAAATGTCCATGACCAGGTTTTTAACCGGCAGTGCCCAGGCGATTTTTTCAAAGAAGTTCTCGCCTTTCTTCCACAGGTTTTTCTTGATGCCTTCCAGGCGCCGGAAGTGACGGATCAGCCAGTACTGGCTCATCGCGGAGAGCTTGCCGTTATGAATAAACAGCCGGAATTCACGGGTCTGGTTCATCCGCCGGAACGGGCGGATGCATACATATTCAACCTGCCCGGCCGCGGCCGCAGCACGGACTTTCTGGCTTTTGGCAAGAAAAAACCAGGCGCTTTCAGGGGAAAACACCGCCCCGCGCTTGCCTTTGAAACGTTCAGTGTCGGTGGGGGAGACGGTATCCACGGAAACAAAGCAGTTGCCGGGAATGGAATTCATCGGCAGCCGCATCCGGTTGATGACGTCGGCGACGTTTTTGCCTTCCGCCTCGCCGTCGGCCAGGGACTTGATTTCATCGTCATGCAACTTGACAAATGTAGTCAAAAAGGTATGTCCGGCCAGTACGGGATACCACACCGGAGTCCGGCAAAAATCATTCTTTTCCATATCAGTTCCTCATACCTTTAATTTAATTATTTCACATAAAGTCATCATCATCCGCCGGGTCTGCCGGTTTTTCTCCGGACAAATCTCTTTCCAGTCTGGACATGATATAGATAAAATATACCGCGAAACAGAAAATGTAAACCGTGTTAAAGTCCAGCGGCAAATCAAATGCCGGAAAAAACGATGCGATAATGATTGCGGGAAAGCCCGCATAAACTGCGGTAACGTAAATGTTTTTGAACTTAAGAATCTTAAAATTACGGCTTCCGACCAGATTGAAGATCATCGTGAAAAGGGCGGTCAGCAATATGGTTTGAAACAGGATTTGAATGAACTGGAAAGCAAAGGTGATACCCGTGGCGTAAATTTTGACCAGAATCTTCATATCCGCGGCATTTACTGAACTGACCGGCAGTCTGAACGGATTGCCGACGGATGAATTCTCTTTTAAATACTGCAGGATATTGTCTTTTTGAAACGGACTGGCGGATATTCTGGCCTTCTGCGGCGCATATATCAGCGGAATCAGCAAGTATTCCATCGCGTCTGTTTTATACCATCCGGCAACAAGTCCGGGCGACCAGAACACTCCCCTGGTGCTAACCCCCTCGTCAAAATTCGGAAGCGTTGCAGTGTTAAGGTCTGGAATGTAAGCAACGGTTGCAGTTTCCGTGAGCTGAACTACTCTGCCTTTCTCCGGGTCAGTGGATGGAAATATGCCGTTATCGGTAAATTTGACCGGGCCGAATTGTTCTGTAATGGTATCGCAGGCAATATCAATATCCTTATACAGCGGGAAAGTCTTTGCGGTAGTAATAAAGATCGAGCAGAGCGTAATCAATATCAGCAGATGCCACAGCGCTTTCCACGGGGAAAGTCTGAACAATTGCAGGAAAATCTCCGTTCCTTTGCACACTCCGGACAGCGTATTGAAAAAACTCATTAACGATCCTGTTCTTAAATGTTCAGTTATCCTGAAATCTTCCTTTTGAACTCATTTTTACTGCCGGATTTTTCCAGTGCCTTCAACTCCGGCTCGATTATGGCGAATTCATCAGGCGTCAGCCTGTCTACAAAAAGCACACCTTCAAGATGATCCATCTCATGCTGAATGCATCGCCCGAGCAGTCCGCCGCATTCAAAGTCAATAACTTCCCCTCTCAGCGTGACGCCGCGCAGTCTCACGCTCAGCGGCCTGATGACGGGAGCATAAATTTCCGGAACGCTCAGACAGCCCTCGCTTCTGATGCCGATAGCGCCGCCGAAAGAAACTATTTCAGGATTGATTAGTATGAACGGCATATGCGGCAGTAAGGCATTTTCACCGGGAGAATTAGCGAGTTCCGCTCCGTCATCTGGGTCTGCCGGCAGATTCAGCGCCATCATTTTCAGACTGATGCCGATTTGCGGCGCGGCCAGGCCGATCCCTTCAAAAACTTCCACAGCCTGGAGCATTTCATTGCCTATTTCCAGAATATTGCCGTCAATTCTATCCACCGGCTCGGCCAGCTTTTTCAAGACCGGCGCACCGTAAGTATAAACCGTATACTGTTTTTTCTTTCGAAAAATCATATTTACTCTCCGGAGGAGACTTCCTTCTGATAAACTTCCAGCAACCGTAAAATGCGCGCAGCGCAACGGCTGCCGCCGATCAGCATTATCGTTTCATCCAGTTCGGCACCGCCTGCCGCGCCGCTGACCGTGAGCCGGAGCGGCTGGAAAAGTTTGCCGTGCGGAATCCCGAAACTCTCTTCCGCTGTAGAGATTATAGTATGCAGCCATTCTTTTGTCAACTCGCCGCAGGTGTTCAGCTCACCGGCAAGGAACCCGAGAGCAGTCCTGACTTCAGCGGGAGTCAGCTGTTTTTTGAAAACCTTTTCATCAACGGGAAAATCATCGGAGAAAAAGTACTTCCAGGTTGCGACTTGTCCGAACTGCTTAACCCGTGATTGCATCAGCCTGGCGACTTGTTCAAACCCGGCTTTATCGTTAAGGAAATCTCCGGCAAATTTTCCGGCGTAAGCGACAAATTTTTCAAACGGCATTTCCGCGATATATGCTCCGTTCATGTTTAACAGTTTATTGCTGTCCAGCTGCGCGGGGGCGCTTTTTACCCTTTCCAGCGTAAACGCTTCAATCATTTCCTGTTTCGTCATTTTTTCGCGGTCGTCACCGGGCGACCATCCCAGCAGGGCCAGATAGTTGAACAGCGCTTCGGCAAGAAACCCTTTCTGCCTGAAATCGCCGACGAAGGCGTCGCCGTCACGTTTACTGTACGGTTTACCTGAACTGTTTACGATCATTGGCAGATGCGCGTATTCAGGGGCCTTGCGGCCGAGCGCGTAGAAAAGCATAATATGACGGTAGGTATTTTCCACATGGTCGTCACCGCGGATGATATGCGTGACATTCTGAGTGATATCATCAACCACATTGGCCAGGTGAAATATCGGGGAGCCGTCACCGCGGATCAGAATCAAATCTTTAATGCCGTCGAGCGGCTTGGACAGTTCGCCCTTGATAATGTCCTGGTAGAAAATCTCCCGGCGCATAAACGTCATTTTGACACAATTGTTTATAGAGAAAGACTGTTTCCCCTGGAGAATGTCGTCAATGTTCTTTTCCAGTTCAAAGAGGATATTTCCTGCTCCGTCATAAAGCTTCATCTGACGGAATCCGGCGAGACAGGCGGCGGCTGGCATCGGTGCGCCTTTTTTACTTACAGTGGAGAAACCGACGCCGGTAAAATCAATTTTGACGGGTGTTTCAGGATGAAGTTCTAACTCCGCCGGGCCGGTTTCGCGGATTGATGTGAAATCGGGACAGTCCCATGGAATACGGAAGAATATCGGCGACTGGCCGCCTTCCGGAGCCGGGGCGGCATAAGCCAGCCCTTTAGCCGTCATTTGTTCGGCAGCTTTAATATGAGCTTCTTTCTGGCTGGTCTGGTACATGATTTCGCCGTCGAAATTCAGGCCCAGCCATTCCATGCATTCCAGCAGGGTGTCAATTGCCTGGCGGGTGGATCTTTCCAAGTCTGTATCTTCGATGCGCAGCAGGAAGCAGCCGCCGCAGTGACGGGCAAAAAGCCAGTTGAAGATCGCGGTCCTGATATTGCCGATATGCACCTGGCCGGTTGGTGACGGCGCGAAACGTACTACTGTATCCATAGAGATAGCCTTTTAAAAAGATTAAAGTATGCCGCATCAGCAAAATGTCTGCGGTTTATATTGTTTCTGTCAATTAATTAATACTCGATCGTATTGTTGCCGTCGGTATAAACAGATCCGGTGGTATTGGTATTGGTGGAAGCATCCAGCTGAGCTCTTGCTTTTCTGACGTTGACCAGTGCCTGAACCAGATTGGTATCCGCCTCCACCACATTGCGCTGTGCTTCGTTCAGACGGGTAAGTTCCGTATTTCCGGCTCTGTATTCCTCTTCAACCAGATCGCGCTGCTTATTAACCAGCAGCAATGTTTTTTCATACAATTTAGCCTGCTTGATATTCTGGACGTAATTGTCATATGCGCCGCGGACTTCCTGAATTATGGAAATCCAGGAGGATGCCGCTTCGAATTTAGCCCTGGACAGTTCAGCCTTCATTTCCCTGACGGTGTTTTCACGTTTCAAGCCGTCAAACATCAGCAGTTCAGCTTGAACACCGACTTGAGAACCGGGATTATTATAGTAAGTATGGCTGGCTGTATTTAGATTTCCATTGTATCCGCCACTGTAACGGGTTAAGTTGGTACCGTAATCAAGAGTTCCATAGGCGGAAACAGTTGGAGAATAAGAACCGTAGCTTCTATATACTCCATACTGGGCTACTTTGACCAGGTCACGATATGATTTCAGATCCGGACGGTTGTTCAATGCGGTATCCAGATATACATCAACGGAGGTCAGATGTTCATCGGTGTCCGGATTGATCGGCGGGAATTTGATGTAAGCCGGCAGTTTCGACGTGGGGATACCCATCAGCGCGGAAAGCGAGTAAACCGCGATATTGTAACGATATTCGGCGGCAATCTGGCTGCCGGTTGCGGTATTGTTCAGGATTTTGAAGTTAAGGACATCGCTTAAAGGAACCGCTCCTGCCTGATATTTAAGCTGCGTTTCTTTCAAGTTTTTAAGCTGGAATTCCATGTCCGCGCGGGCAATGCGCTGCTGCTCGATCGCCAGCAGAATGTCATTGTAGGCGCTCGCCACGCTGTTCAATAAAATACGCCGGGCATTCTCTTCCAGCTGCTTTTTATTGTCAGCCTGATATTTTGCGATTGAAACGTTCATCTCCCGGATAAAACCGTCAAACAGCAGCCAGTTGGCATTCAGGCTGGATGAAGTGGCAAAACTGTTGTTGGTAGCATAATTAGTATTTACCTGGCCGGTATATTGATTGTTAGTCAGGCCGCCGTTAAAGTTGGAGGTGACTGTAGGGAAATAAGCGCCGAGCGACTGGTAATAACGCATTCTGGCGGCATTAACAGCGTGATACACCGAGATATAATTAGGGTTGTTCTTTACCGCGACTTTCTGCGCGTCAGGAAGCGAAAGCACACTGATTTTTGCCAGAAGTTCCTCGCTGGCGTCTTTCTGCCTGGCGGTATAAATATCATTCTCCGTGGCAACCGGCGGCGGTGAATAGTTATAACACCCTCCGGCTGTAATTATTACAGCCGCAAGAGTAAAGATTTTCGATATCAGTTTCATTTTAAAAAAAACTCCAACACTCAATCGTTATTTAAAAACTTTTAAAGACCTGCTTAAAACTAAAATTATAATTTATAGCGGAAGGGCGCTATTTTCAAATATATAAGAACCAAATAATTACTCTATTGCAGAACATGGAGAAACTGCAAGAACACATTCTCCTTTCCATTTACGTCCGGAGGTTTTTTGAATTACCTCCGAAACATGGCCGCGAATCACCTCTTCAAACATTTTTGTCGCCTCGCGTACTACTGCGACCGGAGTTTCAGCGCCAAGCCCGGCACTGATTTCATTAAGAAGTTTTTCCATCCGGTGCGGCGATTCAAAAATCACGCAGGTTTTAGTTTCCGCGGCAATTTGTTTAATAGCTTCTCCGCGCCGACCGGATTTTACGGGCAGAAATCCGTAGAAAATGAATTTATCGATTGGCAGCCCGGACGCAACGGCGGCAAAAGTCAGGGAAGATACTCCGGGAATGATTTCCGGTTCAATTCCGGCTTTTACCGCTTCCCGGACAAACAGGAATCCGGGGTCTGCGATACCTGGGGTTCCCGCATCTGACACCACCGCCACTTTCATTCCGCTGTTAATCTGGTCAAGCAGCTCCGCCGTTTTGCGATGCTCGTTGAATGCGTGATAACTGATCAGCCGGGTGGATATCTGGTAGTGATTGAGCAGAATACGCGTATGCCGGGTATCTTCCGCTGCAATCAGGTCCGCTTCTTTCAGAACCCGCAGCGCCCGCAGCGTGATATCCTCTAAATTACCAATCGGTGTTGATACTATATACAGCCTGCCGCTGTTTGCATTTTCCGTCATTTCTCTGATAAATTCTTTATAAGTTGATGTAGTAAATTAATATATATCCGGTATTTACGACTGAAATCAAACCGGATTAAACAATTGTTTCATTCATTAGATTAAAACAACTGTTTGAATTTTTCAAGCGTGATTAATCTTTTTTTGTATATTTTTAACAATCGCCATAATGTCTCCGATAAATTCAATCGTATATTACTATGTCGCCAGAATAGACATTATTGTTACAGCAAAATATAAAAATATGACTGAAAAGAACATTAATCTTCAAAATATGGAAGAAAAAGCATTTAATCTCAGCCATTTTCTCAGTCTGTCCGGGATCGCTTCCCGCCGGAAATGTGCTGACATCGTGAAAGCCGGGCTGGTTCAGATAAATGGTCAGACTGTGACCGAACCTGGCTGCCGGGTTAACGACAGTGATAAAGTTGTCTATGACGGATGTACTGTCCGTATCGAACCGCGGGTATATATCATGTTGAATAAACCCAGAGGTTATGTCTGCACAAATGATGATCCGCACGCCGAAAAGCGGGCGTTCGATCTTATCGAAATGGACGGAACCAGACTGTTTTCCGCGGGAAGACTGGACAAAGACAGTGAAGGGCTGCTGATAATCACCAACGATGGCGATTATGCCATGCAGCTTACCCATCCGCGGCACGAGATATTCAAAACTTATCTGGTAAAAACGGATGCGGCAATACCGGCCGGCGAACTGAACCGTTTGCGGCGCGGGATTATTGACGAGGGCGAACGACTGCTGCCGCAGAAAATCGAAGATGTTGGCGGGTGCATTTACCGCTTTATATTGAATGAAGGGAAAAAGCGCGAAATCCGCCGCATGATTGCCGCCGCCGGCAGAAAAACCGTTTCTCTGCAAAGAATTTCCATCGGCGCACTGATGCTGGGGGAGCTGGAATCCGGCAAGTGGCGTTTTTTATCCGAAGCGGAAGTAAAATTTAGCCTTCTCCCTGGTTTTTCCCAACCGTAAAAGATAAAATCTCTAAAAATTGGAGAACAGATAAAAATGTTGCATTGTTTCACTCCGGGCGGAATCTGGCCTGATAACAACGGGGTTCATATTAACGCCCACGGCGGCGGCATCATCAAGCACGAAAACCGTTACTGGTGGTTCGGCGAGCATAAAATCGCCGGAGAGGCCGGCAACCGGGCTCACGTCGGCATTCACGCATATTCGTCCTCCGACCTGATGAACTGGACTGATGAAGGAATCGCTTTGAAGGTAGAACCGGAAGGCTCCGCCAGTTTGATTGCCAAAGGTGCAATTATCGAAAGGCCAAAAGTGCTTTACGACAGCGCCAACCGCCGTTTTGTCATGTATTTTCATCTGGAACCGGTCAATGCGGGCGGATATGGCGCGGCGCTGACCGGCATTGCCGCCGCCGGTGCAGTGGCCGGACCATATACGTTTATTCGCGGAATCCGTCCCAACGCCGGTCACTGGCCGGAAAATGTCCGTCCGGAACAGCAGGATCAAAAATCCATCGGACAGGCCATGCAATATCCGGGAAATATTTCCAACGGCAACAATCCGGTAACCCCGTCGCTGAACATTCTGGGCAGAGATTTTGTCAAAGGCCAGCAGGCGCGGGATATGACCCTGTTTCAGGATGATGACGGCAAAGCATACCATATTTATTCTTCTGAACACAATTCGACGCTGCATATCGCGGAACTTACTGCCGATTTACTCGGTCATTCCGGTCGCTACTGGCGGGCTTTCGAGCACCGCTGGATGGAAGCTCCGGTTATATTCAAGCATCGCAGCCGCTATTTCCTGATTGCGTCCGACTGCACCGGCTGGGCGCCCAACGCCGCCCGGCTGGCAGTTGCCGGCCACATCGGCGGTCCATGGCAGGAACTGGGCAATCCAGTTCACGGAAACACGGAACAGATGAACAACACGTTTGAAAGCCAGGGGACATTCGCATTGCAGCTGGATGACGACAGGGTTATTTTCATGGCGGACCGCTGGCGCCCGGAAAATGCCATAGACGGACGCTACGTCTGGCTGCCGGTAAAATTTGATGATAACGCCATCCCGTACCTGGAGTGGAGCAATACCTGGAACACGGGAAATATGTGAATTAACTAATATGCGGCAGAAGCCCCTGAATAATTGTGTGTAAACAAAAGAGTGATTCTTCATAAGGCCGCCATGCCAATATATTTGAATAATGCCGGTTTTGAGATTATTGTATCAGCTTGTCATTAAACTTTAAACTGTTAAGTGTATAAAAACCGGAGAGCAGATTAATGGTCTCGTCATGTCCGATTTCAGTTGCAGCGGATTGCATTACGGAGTATAAAAGCCGTACTGCGGGGGTTGGTGCTGATGAGACCGCGGAGTCTGAGCTTTTAACGGTTTCACTCCAGTTGTTCACAATTTACAAACCATGAATATATCAGCGTCTCCAGCTCCTGAAAAATCTAAAATCGCATTATTATGCGTTGCCGCGCTGGGCATTGTTTTTGGTGATATCGGCACCAGCCCGCTGTATGCGCTGCGGGAGTGCTTTGCCGGAGATTCCATTGCGGTCAACACCCCGAATGTACTGGGTTCGCTTTCTTTAATTTTCTGGTCGCTATTCATTGTGGTATCCATGAAGTATCTAGTATTTCTGTTTAAAGTGGATAACCGCGGGGAAGGCGGTATTCTTGCGCTGGTCACTTTGATTACTTCCAGGTGGAGTTTTATTATTCCGCTCGGGATTTTCGGAGCCGGCCTGCTTTACGGCGATGCCATCATTACTCCGGCGATTTCGGTACTCAGCGCGATTGAAGGGATTAATGTCAGCACGACATATTTTCAGCCTTACATTGTCCCGATAACCGTCACCGTACTGTTTTTCCTGTTTTTCGTGCAGAAAAACGGCACTGCCAGGATTGGCTCGGTATTCGGCTTTGTCATGATTTTCTGGTTTTTGACGATGGCGGTGCTCGGCATATGCTCCATAGTTAAAACTCCGGAAGTGCTGGCGGCGGCAAACCCGTATTACGCATTCAGGATGCTGACGGAATCATACCACCATTCAATCTTTATTCTGGGTACGGTGTTTCTGGCGGTTACCGGCGGCGAGGTTTTATATGCGGATATGGGCCATTTCGGCAAGCGTCCGATCCGCTTGAACTGGTACTGCCTGGTACTTCCTGCCCTGGTGCTGAACTATTTCGGACAAGGCGCGTTTCTGCTGCGCTCCCCGGATCAGGTGGAAAACTTGTTTTACCGCCTGGCTCCGGAATGCCTGTTATATCCGCTGGTTGGACTGGCCACGCTGGCCACCGTGATTGCGGCGCAGGCGGTTATTTCCGGAATGTATTCGCTGACCAGTCAGGCGATTCAGCTCGGATTCTGGCCGCGCATGGCCATCGCCTATACGTCGAAGGACAAGATGGGGCAGATTTACATGCCTGTCATTAACTGGGTTTTATTTACCGGCACTGTCCTGCTGGTGCTGTTTTTTAAAGATTCCGGCAGTCTGGCCGGAGCCTACGGTTCCGCAGTGTCCGGCACCATGCTGCTCACCTCGGTAATTGCGGTTTTTTCAGTTCCTCAGCTCTGGCGTTCAAAAATCAGCCGCTTCTTTATTTTTATCGTGCTCGGAGGTTTTCTCATAGTTGATGCGGCATTTTTCTTTGCCAATTCCTATAAAATCCTGCATGGCGGCTGGATTCCGCTGACGCTGGGCCTGTTTATCTGCATGCTGGCGCTGGTCTGGCGGCAGGGGCGCGCATTAATGCGGAACAACATTGTTCAGCAGTCCGTTCCGATGTCGGTGTTCATTGACAGCCTGAATCTGGAGCTGCCGCTGCGGGTTCGCGGGCTGGCTGTCTTTTTGAGCGGAAACGACGGCGTGCCGAGAGTTCTGCTGCATAACTTGAAACACAATAAAGTTCTGCATGAAAAAACTATAATCCTGAAAATC
>CAIMFA010000163.1 GCA_903840185.1 uncultured Lentisphaeria bacterium
AACTCCATTTAAGATCAATTTCTTATTGGGAAGACTTCTTCTAAATAAAGTTTAGCCCGGGAGTTCTGCACTTTCAAACTCACCAGACATCAGCCTTCGCGAGCCTCTTTAATTAATATCACCCTGTCCGCATAACTACTCCGAGTCTTAAAGACTCGTTGAACATAATGCCTTTCACTTTTCTTTCCCATAAGCCCCATAAGCCCCATTCCGGTTTACATCGGCCTGACGATGGACAGGACTTCATGGACTGCACTGACTGCATTCGGACAACGCACATATAATTCTGGACACACTTGTGCAGAATGCTTTTGGCATCGCCGCCGGACCCGCCAAGCGGGCTCATTTTCAATTACGTTTCTCTATAATATTAGTGTTTTTGTCAATCAAAAACGTCTAAGACATTGGAGAGAAAGCTGTTATCCATAAAAATACCGGAAAAACAACTGGAACTCCCGCCTGTAAAATTACAGTAAAATCAAATTTTGCGGATTTTGCCGCTTGAACTGGAAAAAATATGATTTAATTTTTTAAGATAAGGAAGAATTTTGCGCGGACAAAAAATCTAAAGGGGAATAGACAATGCAAAAAAGAGAAGTATGGGTGACCTATCTGCTCTGGTTTCTGTTTGGCTACATCGGTGTTCATAAATTTTATTTAAACAAATTCGGCATGGGCATCCTGTATATTTTTACCTGCGGCTTATTCTTCATCGGTTTGCTGATAGACCTCTTTACCATTCCAAGCCAGGTTAGAAAGTACAATGAATGCATAGGTCAGTAGTTTTCTGAACTGAAAAAAGGATAATAAAAATTGATGAATAACTATAAATTCATCCGGTTTGTGATTATGGTGCTCCTTGTCTATTGTGTTAATCTCGCAACTGCCACAGACCTTGTTTCACTCAAATCGGAATACGACGTGTCGAAACAGAAAATCGACTCGGTTTATGCTGCTGAGTTTAAGAGTAGTCTGCTTGTTTACTCAAACGCATTGACTGCAAGCGAAGCGCAATTGAAAAATGGCGGTAATTTAGAAGGACTTCTTGCGGTCAGGAAGGAAAAGGAACGGTTTGCTGCTACTGGAGAAATTCCCAAGACATCTTCATTAGACATGCCCCAGTCTATTGCAAAGACACAACTTGAACAATTTACGCGAACACAACAGGCGCAGAAAGTGCGAGATAAGAATCTATCGGTTGTTATCAGGCAGTATCTATCCAGGCTTGATACTTTGAAAAAACAACTGACATCCAAAGATAAAATTGATGATGCCTTGCAGGTACAGGCAGAAATCAAAAGCATGGAGGCTATTCTTGCTGTTCTGTCAGGCGAGCAGGAAATCGCATCTTCAACGCAATGGAAAGATATTACAGATACTTTTTCGGGTGGAAATAGACAACTTGCCGGCATTGTCTTAAAGAATCAGCGCACTACCTCCAGAGACTCATATAAGCCACCTTTGGAAATTGAGTATGTTTGTAAAACAGACTCTACCAATATTCGTTTGGCTTATGCATGTGATCAACTTATCTTCAATTGGGAAAATAATCTTAATGAATTGAGGATCGACGGAGGGCCTGCCAATCGTCAGCATCGTATGGGGGCAGGACGTGTTCCTGTCAACAAATTTATAACCATCCGTCAAGTTGTCAACAAAGATAAAATGGATGTCTTTGTTGAAGGCCAGTTGTGTGCAAGTTGGCAGGCAGATTTTTCCAACGTCAACTCTCCAATAAGCATTTTTACGGTCTCAAAGTCAACAGTTACAGTTAAGTCATTTAAGATAAAGCATCTATAGCGTTTTGTGTGATTGTACAGCCTAAGACAGTTATAAATGGTAAAATTTTAGTTTTTCCACGAAAAGTTTCTATAACACAGCTTAGGGAAATAATGTAGATAGATATTCACTAAAAAAGTGATGTATCTATCTGGTATCAACTTTCCGCAAAGTTCTTTTCCCATGAATATTTTCTCAATAAAAAAGTGAATTTTACTTGAAAAAACTCAATGACTTGGTACATTGTATCCCCTTTTGAATGGCAAGTTTATCTATAGAACTTAAAAAACTGGAGTCAACAATGGCAAGAGAGTACAATGTTGCGGTCGCGGGGGCAACCGGCGCGGTCGGAATCGAAATGATCAAAACCCTGGAAAAGCGTAATTTTCCGGTAAAAAATCTGCGTCTGCTCGCATCAGTTCGTTCAGTTGGTAAAAAACTTACATTCAAAGGTACAGAGATCGCAATTGAAGAATTGAACCATGACTCATTCAAGGGTGTGGATATAGCGCTGTTCAGCGCGGGGGCAAGCATTTCCAAAGAATTCAGGAAATCTGTTGTTTCCGCCGGAGCGGTCATGATTGACAACTCCAGCGCGTTCAGAATGGAAGATGATGTGCCGCTGATCGTGCCGGAAGTGAATCCGGAAGATATCAAATGGCATAAGGGCGTGATAGCCAACCCCAACTGTTCCACCATCATCATGCTGGTGGCGGTTGCTCCGCTGCACCGGGCGAAGAAACTCAAGCGTCTGGTTGCCGCCACTTATCAGGCCACCAGCGGCGCGGGTGCCAAAGGTATGGATGAAATGCTCGTCCAGACCAGGCAGCTCCTGAACAATGAGCCGATCAAGCCGGAAGTGTTTGCGCACCGGATCGGGTTCAACCTGATTCCGCATATTGACGTTTTCCTGGATAACGGCTATACCAAAGAAGAGATGAAGATGCTCAACGAAAGCCGCAAGATGCTGCATTATCCGGGACTCCGGGTATCCTGCACCTGCGTCCGTGTGCCGGTCATGCGCGCTCACTCCGAAGCGCTGAACATGGAATTCGAACAGGAAATCACCCCGGCGGAAGTCCGCGCGATTCTCAGCCAGTCCCCCGGCGTGATCGTGGTTGACGATGTGGCCAACAAAAAATATCCGATGCCGATTGACGCATCCGATATGTATGACGTGCTCGTGGGGCGTATCCGTCAGGATGTGTCCAGGGACGACAAGCGCGGGATTGATATGTTTATCAGCGGCGACCAGATTTTGAAGGGCGCGGCCTTGAACGCGGTTCAGATCGCTGAACTGCTCTAATATTTGATTTTTTTCTAATGCGTTTAGGAAACTTGCTTGCCAAGTGTTCTAAACGCATTTATTATTATATCACGTTAAAACAAGGAGGATGTTATGAATAAGAAAGTTAAGAAAATTATCGGCATTTCAATATTGGTTTTTGCGTTAATCGTTATTGGCGGAGTTATCGTTCTGTTTCTGGCGCTCAATTCGATTGTCGCGGAAGGGGTCAGGACTTTCGGCACTCAGGCTACCGGGACAAAGGTTGAATTGCAGAGCGTCGACATTTCGCCGTTCAGCGGCAGCGTCGAAATCAAAGGTTTGTATGTCGCCAACCCGCAGGACTGCCAGATTAAGAATGCTTTTGTGCTGGGCCATTTTTATGTTGATATGAAGCTGATGTCGCTGTTTACCGACAAAATAGTGATCAATAATGTGATTATCGAGGATGTGGCGGTGGACTTTGAACCGTCTGTAACCAAAGGCAGCAATCTGCATGAGATTAAAAACAATATTTTGAGATATTGCGGAGTGGAAAAAACTTCAACCGGCGGCACCGGCACCGGAGAAGGCAAAGAACCGGAAAAGAAAGAGCCGGTCAAACCGGATGACGGCAAGCAGAAACCCGGCAAGAAAGTCATGATTAAATATTTTGTGATCAAGAACGGCACCATCAGCGTCTCTTCAAACCTCGTAAAAACCGGAGTCAACGTGCCGATGCCGAAGATCGAAATGCAGGATATCGGGGCCGATGACAACAAATCCGCCGGGGATGTGCTTCAGGAAATTTACGACCAGATGCTGAAAGGTATCGGTACTGCGGTTTCCGGCGTGCAGGGCATCAAACTTGACGGCGTCAAGGAAGATGTTGCTAAAGCGACTGAAGGCGTCAGTAAAGGCGTGAAAGATAGTTTCAAATCGCTGAAATCCTCTATCGGACTATGAACAAAGTTGAAATAATGGCCCCGGCCGGCTCTTTTGAGGCATTGGCGGCGGCCATCAATGCCGGCGCTGATTCCATCTATTTCGGTGCCGGCGAACTCAATATGCGGGCGCGGTCTTCGGCCAACTTCTCGCTGGAAGACCTTTCCCGTATCTCCCGCAAATGCAGAAAATCCGGTGTCAAAAGCTATCTTACCCTGAACATTGTAGTCTATGATTCGGAAATGGCGGAAATCAAAGCGATCTGCGATGCGGCGAAAAAAAGTGGTATTTCAGCTGTTATCGCTTCAGATATTGCGGTGATCCAGTATGCGTGTTTCATCGGACTGCCTGTGCATATTTCCGTGCAGGCGAATATCTGCAATCTGGAGGCGGTAAAGTTCTTTGCGCAATATGCCGGGGTCATGGTGCTGGCGCGGGAGCTCACGCTGCCGCAGGTCAGGCACATCATTGACGGCATCGAACGGGAAAACATTACCGGGCCGGCCGGTGAAAAAGTCCGCATCGAAATTTTCGCTCACGGCGCCTTGTGCGTTTCCATTTCCGGCAAATGCTACATGAGCCTGGGAACGCACAACGCCTCCGCCAATCGCGGGGCGTGTGTGCAGAACTGCCGCCGCACCTACCGCGTTACCGATGAGAAGACCGGCGAGGAACTGATTATTGACAACCATAACATCATGTCCCCGAAAGATCTTTGCACGATCAAGTTTATCGACCAGATACTGAACAGCGGGGTTTCGATTCTGAAACTGGAGGGCAGGGGGCGTTCGCCGGATTATGTTTACACGGTGACAAAATGTTACCGCGAGGCGGTTGACGCCTGGGCGGACAACAGTTATACTGACGACAAGATCAGGCGCTGGCTGGAGGAACTGGAATCGGTGTTCAACCGCGGTTTCTGGCACGGCGGTTATTATCTGGGTGAAAAACTCGGCGAATGGTGTGACGACGGCGGCAGCCGGGCGAAAACAATGAAAGTGCATCTGGGCCGGGTTACTAAATATTTCAACAAAATCGGAGTGGCCGAACTCAGCATCGAAGCCGGCGATCTGCATGCCGGGCAGAAACTGCTGATCACCGGTAAAACCACCGGGGCGTTGAATTTTACCGCGGACGCAATCAGGCTTGACGGTCAAAGTGTTGATTTCGCTCCAAAAGGCAGTATTGTATCGGTTTCCGTGCCGGAGAAGGTCAGGATGAATGACCTGATTTATCTGCTGGTTGAACGCGTGTTCGGGCGGGAGATTAATTCCGCTGAAGAATTGTGATTAATGATGGAGTGGCGTGTAAATGCAAGAAAATAAAAGTGATAAACTTCGCCGGTTGCTGTTTTCCGGAAATACGCTTATAATGCCTGATGCCTACGACCCGATCACAGCCAGAATTATTGAATATTGCGGCTTTGAAGCCGTGCAATGTTCAGGATATAGTTTTTCTGTAGCTTCATGCTATGGACGCGAATCTGATTTTTCCCGCAATGAGCATCTTGATGTTACTGCAAAAATTGTCAATGCGGTTGATATTCCTGTGATGGCAGACGGTGAAGACGGATTTGGCTGCCCTGATGAAGTTGCAATCACTATTAAGGAATTTATCGGGGCTGGAGTCGCCGGGATAAATATAGAAGACCAGATTCAAGGGACTCGAAATGCGGTTAAAATCATTGATGCACATCTAATGGCCGGTAAAATTAAGGCGGCACGGGCTGCTGCAATTGCAGCGGGAAATCCCATTCTGGTAATTAACGGACGTACGGATGCTTTGCTATCGGAAGATAATCGCAGTGAAGCATTAAAAAAAGCGATTGACCGCGCAAATACCTACATTGAAGCTGGAGCTGATCTGGCATTCGTCGTTTATGTAGCCTCACTTGAAGAGGTTAAGACTCTGGTAAAAGAAATCCACGGGCCTGTAAGCATAGCTGCCGGACTCGCTTATAACATGCAGGCATTTTCAATCAATCAGCTTGTTGAATGCGGAGTGGCTAGAGTCAGTCTTCCCACTGTTGCAATCATGTCCGCAATTCGTGCGGTTACTGGCACTCTTACGCATATCCGCAAGAGCGGGGAATTCCGCGAATTGATTGAGGCAGGCGTATTAGGAACCCCGGAAGAATTCAGGCAGATTCTGTTCCAGGGGAAATAACATATAATCAAATTCAACATTAATATTTTAGAATTATAAATGAACAGTCTTTTCAACGAAATTGAAGTTGTTTCCACTATTGATAAATCACCGGAAAAGAATCTGCTGTTTTATCCTGAAAATAAAACCAGTGTGCCGCTGGTAGTGGGGCTGCATACCTGGAGTTTCGACCGTTTCAATCAGCAGGAAAATCTGCTGCCGTTCTGCCGGGAACGCGGCTGGGCTTTGCTGCTGCCGGAATTCCGCGGTCCTAACCTGAATAAAAATCCGCGGGCGGTTCAGGCCTGCGCTTCAACTCTTGCGCGTCAGGATGTGATTGACGCCGTTAATCACCTGGTCGACGGCCGGATTGACCCCGGGAATATTTTTCTGTTCGGCGGCAGCGGCGGCGGCCACATGGCGCTGATGATGGCGGCTTACGCGCCGCAATTGTGGCGCGCGGTAAGTTCCTGGTGTCCGATTACAGACTTAACCGCATGGCATGGAGAAAATAAGGGTTACGCTCCGCATATTGAAGCCTGCTGCGGCGGAACTCCGACCGAAGCCGTCATGGAGTATCGTGAACGTTCCCCGGCCGGCCATCTCGCCAGTCTGATGCAGGCAAACCTTTCGATACATCACGGACGCTTCGACAATTCGGTGCCGTATACGCATACTTTGAATCTGGCGATGAAGCTGGAGTCGATGCGGCATCCTGAATTGTTTTTTGAGATTTTTGATGGCGGTCACGAACTGAAACCGGAAGTCGCCTTCACCTGGTTTGATAAGCTGTATAAGGCTTCAGCCGGAATAAAACTTACCAGCTGAATTTAGTTCTAAAGTTCTAAAGTTATAAAAATCGAAAGTTCTATTAAAGATAAAAATCATCGTGCGAGTATTAAGATTATGAATACTGATAACAACATTCAATTGGAATTTGATCTGGATTCCACGCTGGAGGAGAAAGACGGCTCAGACGGATATGACGCCTGGCATAGTGAACAGCGGAAAGTTTATGCCAGAGTTTCCGATACATGGCATTTGCCGCTGCATCGGAAAGTGCGGGTTAAACTGAAATGGCGGCCTGACGAGTTGCAGGGTGTGCTGGTGTTGCAGGAAATTCCGCAGCAATTCTCATCAAAGGTTCCGCTGAAACTGCGGGTGGACTTCTGTGATTTCGATAGTACGGAAATAGAATACTGTAAACGCATTGAGTGATATTGTGTATTCCAGTTATGGCGGCAGATTTTGCAGCAGTGAAACCTCCGCCTGGGAGCGCCGGTCGTCTGACCGGCTTTATGTTCAAAATACTTTATAATGATTTCTCAGTGAATCCCAAGTTTCAAGTTCAATCCTCTGCTTAATGGATTTCGATTTTAACCCGAAAAAAAAGATTTCTCAGTGCCTTGCTAACTCTCAGGTTAGTCCCGCGACTGCGGGATGTCTTTGTGGTTAATTACAGAATTCCCGGAAGCGGCAACGGGCGCAGTTATGTTCCGAATCCGCAAAATTTATGCCCTGAACCGTGCCGTCCGCAGATATTTTCTCCAGCATTTTCGCGGAGCTGGCGGAAATGCTCTCCAGTGCCAGGCTGATGTTCAAGGCCTCCAGTCCGTGCAGTTCCGTCTGCCCGGTGGCGTCATTGTAGAACAGGGAAATAACTTTTTCCGGGGATGCTCCGAATTTATCTCCGGCGAAAATCACATTCAGCGCGGCATAAGTATTGCGCCTCTCCTCACTCTGACCGCTGCCGTTCAAATCTAGAATTGAAATGCAGTCGCCGTCCTGCCAGACCAGATCCGGCGCGATCCATAGTTGCAGTCCGCCGATGCCGAAAGAGGCGGGAACTGAAATCATTTTCCAGTCAAGCTTATCCACTTTATGCAGTATTCCAGGAAGATTTGAAGATGAGAATTGCTTGAACCGCGTTTGTAGCGCCGTCCACATGGCGGAAAAATATTTATCCGCGGATACTTCATTGTAATAAATTTCCAGCAGGTTAAGTTTGCCGGGATCGCTTTGCCACTCCTTCGATTCGAC
>CAIMFA010000164.1 GCA_903840185.1 uncultured Lentisphaeria bacterium
CATGCACGCGGTCTGAAGTTTGCCTTCCTTCGTGAACATATTGCAATAGTATTCGCCGTCAAGTTTCGTGATGGCATACGGGCTTTTGGGTTCAGGCAGCATCTCTTCGCGCTTAGGCACGACCGGGTTGTCGCCGTAAATTGCGGCGCTGGTGCTGAAACAGAGTTTTTTGACTCCGGCAGCGGCGGCCTCTTCCAGGACGATGAGCAGACCTTTGACGTTGATATCCACACATTCAATGGGTTTGAACATGGATTCCGGAACGCTGATCATTGCCGCCAGGTGGAAAATATAATCAACGTCTTTTACCGCTTCTCTTACCGCATTCCGGTCGAGAATATCGCCTTCAATGAATTCAACTTTGAAGCCGTCCAGGTTTTTGCGGTAGCCGGAACGCAGATTGTCCAGCACTCTCACTTCGGCTTTTCCCTGGAAGTATTCCACCAGATGACTCCCGATAAATCCGGCTCCGCCGGTAATTAAGACTTTCATTTCATCAACCTTAGTTTAATATGTTTTCCGCCTGATCTGCGGCATGGAACTTAATTCCGATATTTGTAAAAAAGTAATTTAACTGCTGTAATCGTATTCTTCAAGGTAGTTTGCTAATTTTGGCACATCAAAAGGAATTCCGCCGTTCCGGATGGATTCCGCTCCGAGACAGCCGGTGGCTACGCTGTAACGCGCCGCCTGCGGTGATGAGTTGGGTTTGCCTTCACCGCGGAGTACCGAGAAGAAGCTTCTGACTATGGCCGGATCCGAGCCACCGTGTCCGCCTTTGCCCGGCGGCGTCCGGAAAGTGGCATCGCCGTTGAGCCTGAACGCGTCAATTCTCCTGTCATCCCATAGCTCAATGGTTGTGTCTTCATGATGATCCCCGTAATTTTCCAGCCGTCCCTTAGTACCGATAACGGTGTAGTTACGGCAGGAATCCGGTGTGTAATGGCATTGCATGTAGGTGGCGAAAACGCCGTTGGCAAGCTGCATGTTGATCATATTCAAGTCTTCCACGTCAACCACCGGATTGAACCCTTTCTGTGCCAGCGGCGGCCAGTTGGAGGTGTTGAACGTTGTTTCAACCGGGATATCCGGATTCTTTTCACGTTTAGGCAGGTCGCCGTAAACGGTCAGGCCGCCCATGCCGTTGACTCGTCTGGTATAAGATCCGGCCAGCCAGTGAATAACATCAATGTCATGTGCGCCTTTCTGGAGAAGCAGGCTGTTGGCGCATTTGCGGTCGGCGTGCCAGTCATGAAAATAGGCGTCGCCGCCGTAGCTGATGAAGTGACGGCACCAGATGGCTTTGACCTGGCCGATCGCGCCGCTGTCTATCAGTTCTTTCATTTTAAGCACAAATGACATGTAGCGCATGTTGTGTCCGAGCACCAGTTTGGTCTTGTTTTCGTATGCGGCGCGCAGGATGCGGTCAGCGCCGTCAACTGTAATGGCAATCGGTTTTTCCAGGTAGACCCCGACTCCATGCTCAAGCGCGAACGCAGCCTGTTCTTCGTGACAGAAATCGGGGGAGGTTACAAAAACTCCGTCCAGTTTTTCTTTTTCGATCATCTCGCGATAATCAAGATAACAATTCGGGGTGTTTTTGAGATTTTCCTGGATTCTGGCTTTGAAGCGATCAAGCTGATGAGTTGAAATATCCGCTCCGGCGATGATTTCCACGTTGTCTTCCGGGGTGAGGTAACGATCTCCCAGACTGCCTCTGCGACAAGTTCCGATAATGCCTATTCTTAATTTTTTCATTTTATAAAATCCTGTTCAGTTATTTGATATTTTTTAGAAGCTGCATCATTTTGTCCATCTGCTGTTCGATGGAGTTGACCAGCGTGAACTGGGTGCGGCAGCGGTCGAGGTTATGGCCTTCGCGATGGACTTTGAAGTAAACATCGCCGGACAGGAAATCGGTCAGGAATCTGACCCCGATTTCCATGGTGATGAGTTTGCCGGCAAACGGCAGATGCTCCAGCTCGACCGGATTCAAAAAGTCTCCGGCGGTGGTGAGATAGCCGCGCAGCAGGGCTTCGAACATATTGAACTGCATCTTTACTTTTGAAAGATCCTTCTCATCTTCGGCGGCCGGACTGGTGCTGGTTCTGACCATGTCGCCGAAGTCGTAGTGAACCAATCCCGGCATGACGGTGTCCAGGTCAATAACACATATACCTTCGCCGGTAGTGTCGTCCAGCATGACGTTATTCAGCTTTGTGTCATTGTGAGTAATGCGTTCCGGAATTGCCCCCTGGGCGTTGAGATTCAGCAGCAATGATGCATCGCCTTTGCGTTTAAGCACGAAATCTATTTCCGGGCCGGCCAGTTTGACGCGGCCGGCAGCGTCGGAGGCAATTGCTTTTTCAAGCGCTTCAAAACGCTTCGGGGTGTTGTGAAAGTCAGGGATCGTCTCATGGAGTCTGGCACCGGGCAGATCAACGAGAGTTTTCTGGAATTCGCCGAACGCTCTTGCGGCCTGGTAGGCTTGCTCTTCCTTCTCAATCACATCGTAAGTCTTAGCTTTTTCGATAAATACATACACCCGCCAGAAATTGCCGTCGGCATCCTGATGATAGACTTTACAGTCTTTGGATCTGATGATCACCAGCGTGTGGCGCGTGGCGTCAGCGCAGCCTTTAAGCTTGTGGAAAATATGAGTGGTGACACGGTCGATATTTTCCATCAGGGCTGGAGGATTCTTGAATATGTTGTGATTTATGCGCTGAAAAATATAGTTAACCGGAGTTCCGCCCTGATTGAATGAAGCCCGGTAGGTGTCGTTGATGTGGCCGGAGCCGTATGGTTCTGCGGTGATATAATCCCCGTAGATTTCAAACGATTTGCTGATTGTCCTGATATCGTGTTTTAATGTTGTGTTTGTCATTTCTTTGCCTGATTAAAATAATTTTTCCGGATAAACGCCTTTTGCGACAAGCGTCCGGATGCTGTTAACTACGTTGTCTTTGTCTTCGCGATAAGTAATGCCGAACCATGAATCCCTGCTTTCCATTACTTTTACCTCGGCTTTGCCTTCTTTGATGAGGGTATCCGCTACTGACGGGATGTAAAATTCGGACTTCTCTTTCTGTCCGCTGGCTTTAATAAATTCGATGAACAGCCTCTCCAGATGACTGAACAGGGACGGCGTAAAACCCCACATGTTCATGGAGGCAATTTCATCGCCGGTCAGGTCGCATTGCGCGCCTTCCTCGATATTTCTGGCGGCACTGCCGTTGCGTTCTATCTTAGTCATTTCAGTAACTGAGGTAAGAGAGCCGTTGTTGATCTTGCAGATGCCTCTGGAAACTGTGCCGTTGTCGGAAAGCGTGTTGCGCAGTATGAACCCGCACATGCAGTAATCGGCTTTAACTCCGTCTTTGGCCTGGCTCAGATAGCCGGCCAGCAGTTGATAACCGTTGGCGCCATAAAAGTCATCGGCATTGATCACCGCGAACGGTTCATGAATGACGTCTATGGCGCACAATACCGCATGTCCTGTTCCCCAGGGTTTCTGACGCTGCGGCGGAACGCTGAACCCGGCCGGCAGTTTGTTCAATTCCTGAAACGCGTATTCGATCGCGATTTTGCCTTCATAGCGTTTGCCGATGCTTTCCTTGAACGGCGCTTCTATATCCTTGCGGATGATAAATACGATTTTGCCGAAGCCGGCCCGGATCGCGTCATAAATTGAATAATCGATGATGGTTTCGCCTGAAGGTCCGACCTGGTCAAGCTGTTTAAGTCCGCCATAACGGCTGCCCATGCCTGCCGCCAGTACCAGCAATGTTGGTTTCATTTTTCTAAAAACTCCTTTTGATTATATTTGAATGATTACTTATTATAATGTGATGACTTTGCCGTCTTTTCTGGATTTTTCCGCCGCAAATACCATGAGATGGCTTTCAAGTGTCGCGTCCGGTCCGGAAAGTATCTGCGAAGCATCGCCGGTTGCCAGCGCCGTGACAAAACGTTCCATCAGTCCGCCGTCGCCGCCGCCGTGTCCGCCCAGAATTGAGCCTTCCGATGCATTGGTGTCTACAATTGCGGTTTTTTGTGTAAGGAAATCAAAAATCTTGATTTCAGAACTGTCTCCGCAAATTTCTCCTCTGGTGCCGAATATCCTGGTCTTTCTACCGCCGTGCGCAAAGGCCGTCATCGTGAAAGTAACGGTGCGTCCGCCATCGAAAAGCATATTGACTACCTGGTTATCCACAACATCGTTGTCACATTTATACACGCAGCGTCCGTAAGGCCCTTCTTTCAGCGCTTTTAATACATTTTCCTTGTTCACAACCGGGGTTAGAACATTTACCGGCCAGCCGGTCTGCCCTTTGTCCAGCCTGTCTTTTATGTAGATTTTTATTGCCGAATACGGGCAGGTCGGTTCACAACTGCAATCCAAACATCTTGATGACGCACCCTTCGGCTGTTCTTCTTTGCGGAAGTGTTTCAGGGAACCGAATGAGGAAACAGCTTTGCATTTCTGCCCCATGATATAACTGATCCAGTCAACATCATGGCAGGATTTTGCCAGCAGCATGAATGAAGATTCTTTTTCATTGCGCCAGTTGCCGCGCACAAATGAATGAGCCTGATGCCACCACTCGACGGCCTCGATATGCTGCATGCTGACAATGTCGCCGATAACTCCGGAGTCCAGCAGCTGTTTAAGTTTCCTGGTGTAATTGGTATAGCGCAGAACATGGCATACAGCAAAAATGATGCCGTATTTCTTTGCGGCTGAAACGATTTTTTTGCATTCCGCCGCAGTCGGGGCCATCGGCTTCTCCAGCATTATATGATAGCCTTTTTTCGCAAACTTTATCGCGGGCTCCGTATGGATATTGTCCTGGGTCGCGATAATTACGCCGTCCGCGAATTTTTTCCTTTTGGCCATATCCTGCCAGTCGGAGTAGACATTCTTTTCCGGAATGTTGAATTTCCTGACCATTTCATTGCGATAAAAATCTCTTGGTTCAGCGACTCCGACGATTTCAAGACGGTCCGGAAATGCTTTGGCAAATTCCGCGTAACCCGCTCCGCGGGAACCAGCCCCGGCGATGATCAATTTTACCTTTTTCATAAGCTTAAATACCTTATATTTTTATGAAGACTGCCTGAGAATCAGATCGCATTCAATGGTCTCTGAATTTACAGGTTTCTCTTCTTCAATTACTTGCATAAGAAGTTTTACCGCGCATTCACCCAGTTCAAACAGTTTCAAAGATACTGACGAAAGGGCAGGGTTAAAATAGCGTGACGGCTTGATATCGTCAAATCCGATGACGGCTATATCCTGCGGAACTTTAATGTTTCTGGTCAATGCCGCCTTGATGAAGCCGATGGCCAGAACATCATTGGCGCATAATACGCAATCAACCTCCGGATGTGTCTTTTGCAGATTCTCCAG
>CAIMFA010000165.1 GCA_903840185.1 uncultured Lentisphaeria bacterium
GGTATTCAAGGCAATCGCCAGATTGGTCGGAGTTGCCAGTTCTTTAATCTTTATATTCAAAAAGACCGTATAGCTGGCCAGAATAATAATAATCACCAGATAAAAGCCGAGGGCTTTATTGAGAGAGGAAGTAAAATTCTTTTCCTCTTTTGATACTGCCTGGTAAAGTTTTTCAATTCTTTCATTAATATTGTTGCTCATGATTACTTTCCTCCCTTGGCGTCAACAAATGCTTTTTCCATGCCTCTTTGCGGATTTATGTGATAAATCCAAAGCTCAAGGAAAGTTTCCAATAATTTATTTTCAATTTCTCCGGTACCCAGCTCTTTAGCTTCAGCATATTCGGGCGTATCTTTGAAGCGCCTGAAGCTCTCATCAAGCATGACCAGTCTTTCTTTGGTTACAGCCAGCCGCTTGTTAAGAATGCCGGTAAGTTCATCAATGAAATGCGCATTGACTTCATTGAAAGCTTTTTCCAGCTCCTTGGCGGTGAGGTCTGGATGCTTGGCCAGGATACTCTTTTCAACCTTGTTGAGTGATTCGGCAAGGCGGAACAGAACTTTGTTACGGACATCCTGCTGCAGATAAACTTCAATGTCCTTCGCAGCCTTGAATACTTCATCCTTGAATGCCGGCATACTGGATTCAAGCGAAGTCGTAAGTTCTTTTTTGAAAGTCGGAATAAAAACTTCCTGGAAATCGCGGCTTAAAGTGCGGAGTTCCGGGCTTTGGGTGATGATGTTTGAGTTCTTGGTGAGTTCTTCCAGAAGCTGCTGCGAGTTGTAATTTCTTACGAAATCAGTCAGGCTTGCAACGAAAATCGCCATTACGAGAATAATCAAAATCATGCCGCAAATAGTGACAAAAAATTGCTTTTTCCTGATTTGATCGATTCTGGTGATGCTTTTTTCGATGACTTCGAGTTTCTTCTCAAAATCCTGGTTTTGGATTTCTGGAAGCGATGCCGTTTTTGAACTATCGTCTGCCATGTTCTACCCTTCCCTGTTTTGACTGTTTAATAATACTTTCCCTTATTTATGGAGAACTTAATAAGGCCAACCAAAGAAATACTACACCTATTCTAGCATACTTTGCGAGTATGGCAAAACAAAATTAATAAAAAATGATAAATTTTACAAGAAATTAGTCAAAACGTAAAGGAAACCACATGAAACTGTCTTTTGTGCATGAATTTGTGCGTCCCGGCATTCAGCAAACTCCTGCATGATTTGAGAGGATCATAAATGCATAGAAATTCATTTCCCGGAGATTATCCTCATTTTATACTTCTCCGCAAACGGAAAATAATTTGTCATTCCGTTTAGTGCGGATATATTAAGCAGCATTATTTTTAAATTTAAATTCTTGAGGCAAAATGATGATTATGGGAAATGAAATAAATGGTTTTGAAACCGAGCTCAACAGCCTGGATTGCAAAGTGCGCAAAAACGCCCTTTCTGAAATTATCGATCTGCTGCATACCGGAAAAATACATTGCAGCGAACCGGCGGACGCGCACAATCTGCACTGTCACACATTCTATTCATATAACGGCTACGGCTATTCTCCGTCATATATTGCCTGGCTCGGCTGCCGCAATGGCTGGTTCGCGTCCGGAATTGTTGATTTCGACGTGCTGGACGGAGCAGATGAATTTTTAAGCGCTTCGAGAAAATTAAACGTCCGCGGAGTCTGCGGAATCGAAACCAGGGCTTTTATCAAGGAACTGGCTGACCGGGAGATTAATTCCCCCGGCGAGCCGGGCGTAGCCTATCACATGGGTGTGGGATTCACTTCCGGCAATGCCACTGGTGACGCCGCGAAGTTCCTGGCCGGGCTTCGCGCTAAAGCCGCTGGACGTACAAGACAGATCGTGGAACTGGTTAATTCATATCTGGCGCCGGTTGTCCTTGATTTTGACAAAGACGCCGGAGCGCTTACTCCAAACGGCAATGTTACTGAAAGACATGTCTGCCTGGCATACAGGGTCAAAGCCGAAGCAATTTTTACTGATCCCGCCGCCAGATCTGCATTCTGGGCGGAAAAGCTCGGTCTTGACCTGGCTGAAGCTGCAAAAATCATTGATAATCCGGTCAAACTGGAAGGCCTTATCCGCTCCAAAACCATGAAAAAAGGCGGGGTCGGTTATGCCAAACCCGATCCGGCTTCTTTCCCGACACTGGCGGAAATGAATGCGTTTGTCAAGGCCTGCGGCGCGCTGCCCACTATTGCCTGGCTCGACGGCGCTTCCGCCGGAGAACAGGATGTTGAAACGCTGCTTGACCTGCACATGGTTAACGGCGCGGCTCTGCTCAATATCATTCCAGACCGCAACTGGAATTTTGCCGATCCGGAAATCAAAAAGAAAAAAGTTCTTGAACTGAACCGCATCATCGCAGCAGCCGCCAAACGCGGACTGCCGGTAATTGCCGGAACCGAAATGAACGCCCCCGGACAGAAACTGGTTGACAGTTTTGACTGTGACGCGCTGGCGAATCATCTCGAAGCATTCGTCGAAGGCGCGGCCATTGCCTTTGCGCACACGCTGCTGCAGCCGGAAGGCAAGGGTTATCTGAGCGACTGGTCAAAGCGTTTCAAAGATGTCGCTGCTAAAAACAGTTTCTACGCAGCTTTCGGCCGCAAAGCCAGATGGAATAACCTGGAAGCCCTGAAAAGCGAACTGATTTAATCGTATAGAATTTATTCTGCCAACACCGGTCGCCTTGACCGGCGTTTATGTTTTCTATAAAATCTCTTGATCTTTTCCGTTTATCGAGCCTGATTCTGGATTTTCAGTTGACAAAAATAATAAACTCAAGCGGTCTACCAAATCCCACTTCGAGCGGTTTATATTACCGGATCACTTTTCGGTTTGCGCGGCGGATGCGATGACAAGGGAGCTATTATTGCGTTAAGCTGCTTCAGCAATTCCTGCTTTTCTTCGGGGGTGGCGGCGTTGCGGAGCTTATTCATAAGTTCCGTTTTCTGCTTCTCAAAGAAGTATTTTTTTATCGCGGCGATGTTGTCTGACACGGCCTTATTCTTATTCGCATCCAGTTTGGAAGGATCTTTGGTCAAAGCCAGACTTTGTTTGGAACCTATCAAATCCATGCTGAACTTCGGAGACGCAAGGAACATGCTCAATCTTGAGTCCGAACTGTCACTATTTATTTTAGCCAGGCTGGCGTTGGCGTTGCTCCACTCTCCGTTAATAGTCAATTTAATGAGTTCGTTAAGCGCTTTGCCGATAGACGTCGGGCTGATCATTTCAGTTGACAGCTCTTCCGAAAGGCGCAAACAGACATCCTCGAAATTCAGCGCCAGCGCCAGCAGGGTTTCTTCGGCATGGATAATTTCGGGCGGCAGGTCAACCGGCTGCTCTGCCGGGGCGTTGGCAGTCTGTCCGTTGTCAGCGGACGGTTTTACAATACTTCTGAAGGCGGAAGATTCGTTCTGGCGGATTTTATTAAGCTCCTGATAGACGGTATCCGGTTTGACGTTGAGCATTCCCGCCAGTTTCTGGATATACTGATCCCTGGCCACCGGCTGGGATATTTTCCGGATAAACGGAATCACTTCGGCAACTGAACGGCTCTTCCCGAACGGGGTGGTCTGGTCGAACTGTCCGATAATCTGGGGACAGAGGAAGTCAAAGAAATCAACGGCGCCGTCCACCATCAGTTTCAGGCCTTCGCTGCCGGAATCGCGAAAAATCTCGTCGGGGTCGCGTCCGGCGGGGAACCGGATGATCTTTACCTCAAAGTCCATCGGCAGCACTATTTCCAGCGCCCTGACGGCGGCTTTAATCCCGGCTGAATCGGAGTCAAAGGAGATATAAAGTTTGTCGGTGTAGCGTTTGAGAATTCTGGCCTGTTCGTCGGTGAACGCGGTTCCCTGCGGCGCGACGGCATTGCAGAACCCGGCGCGGTGCATGGCAATGACGTCAAGCTGCCCTTCGCAGAGAATGACGAAACCAAGCTTCTGGATCTCCTGCCTGGCCAGCGGCAGCGCATAGAGGATGTTGCCTTTCTTAAAAACCGGGGTTTCCGGACTGTTGACGTATTTCGCCCCTTCTGAATTTTTCTCGATGGTCCTGGCGCTGAACGCGACAACTTTCCCCTGCTCGTTCCAGATCGGGAAAATCAGGCGGTTGCGGAAGCGGTCATATATCTTACCGCTGTTTTCATTTGAAGTCAGAATGCCGGATTCAAACAGTTCGTGTTCGGAAAAGCCAAGCGCGGTGCCGTGTCTGAAAGAAGCGTCCCAGCTGTCCGGTGCGGCTCCGATGCGGAATCTGGCGGCGATATCGTCAGGGATGCCGCGGGTCAGCAGATATTGCGCGACCGGCGATTCCGGATGCTCATGCAGCTGCGCGGCGTACCAGGCGGCAAACTCTTCATTGACGGCGTAAATGCGTTCGCGCTGACTGGCATGTTCCTGCGCCTGACGGCGTTCTTCAGGATTGGTGTAAGTCTTCTCGGGGATGACGACGGAACATTTTGAGGCCAGCAGATGGATGGCGTTAGGGAAGTCAACGCCCTCCCGCTCCATGACAAAGCTGAATACGTCGCCGCCTTTGCCGCAGCCGAAACAGTGATAATGCTGGTTCTGTTCGCTGATGTTGAACGAGGGGGTCTTCTCCTGGTGGAACGGGCACAGGGCCTTCCAGGTGCCGTGGCCGGCCTTTTTAAGAGGAATATAACTTCCGATAATATCAACAATGTTGCACCGGGAGCGTACTTCATCAACGATTTCATCGGGAATTGCTCTATTCATAATCAAATGCACCGCAAGTTTTAATGTCCCCGGACAGCCGGCAGGATTTACAGCTTTAAAGCACAGGCTACTTGCCGGTCAAATCCTTGATCCGCGCTTTGATTTCCTGCTTTTTCTGTTCCATTTCCGGATTTTTAGCTGTCACATCCATATAGCGCTGATAATATTTCAACGCACGCTCAGACTGTCTCAGGTACTTATCAAAGAAAATGCCGAAATTCAGCAGTATCATGTGATTTTCAGGGGCAAGCGTGTAGGCCTGCTTGAAACAGGCGGCCGCATTGCGCAGGTTGCCTTTTTCGGCGTAATAAACGCCCAGCTGATTCCAAGGCTCATGACGGTTTTTAAATGCGGGCAGGCCGGTGATCAGGTTGTAGTAATCGGGAGTTTTAGGCAGATTCAGTTTCTGAGCGCAGTCAGCCAGAAGCACCATAGTGTCCGGATCGTTTGGCCGCAGTTTAAGCGCCCTGAGCAGCGGCTCCACAGCGTCCTGAAGCTTATTCTGGTCGACGGCATATAGCCGCCCGAGGGTATATTGCGCCATGAAATTATCCGGTTCCAGCTTGACGGCCTTGCGCGCGGCTTCTATAGCCTGTTCGCTTTGCGCGGTGTTTTCATAAGCCATCGCCAGCAGGATGAATGCCGGAGTATTTGACGGTTCACGTTCGACCGCCACTTTGGCAAATTTAAGGGTTCTCTTCCAATTGCCGCTCTGGGCCGCATCAGTGGCCTGGTTAAGCAGTTCTGTGGTGGTCATTGAAGACGTTCTGTTGCAGGCGGAGAGGAAAATCAGCATAGCCGCAACCGTTGCTATTGAAACTGTTATTACTGTATATTTAAAAGTTTTACGCATAATTTGCTACTGCCGTATATTCATTAAAAATTATAAAACCGAATTAAAAGGTAACGGTAAAACTTAACTGAAAACTAATATTTTTCAACCCTTTGAAACGGGTTTATATTAAAAACCTTTCCGGTTTGAGGCAGGCGCAAATATCAGGCCGGCATGAATATCGCCGGATATTGCTACTTTTTGAAGATACGCTTTGCCGCCAGCCGGTAAAGAACGGTCAGCACATAGCATCCGCCGGCAATCACAACGATAATCGGGCCGGACGGCAGATCCCACTTGTAACTGACAATCAGGCCGCTGGAAGTGAACACCAGGCTTAACAGGATAGCCAGCGACATCATGGACCACATCCGCCGGGTGAAATATCCGGCAACCGCGGCCGGCAGCGTCAGCAGCGCGATCACCATAATAATCCCGACGATCGTCACCATCAGAACAATGGTCATCGCGGTCATGCACAGCAGCAGCAGATAGGTCAGTTTGATGCGCAGCCCCCTGAGTTCGGCAAACCGGCTGTCAAAACAGACCGCCAGGAAATTATTGAACAGAAATATTGCCGGAACCAGTACCACAACATCCAGTATCAGCGTTACTTTGAAATCATCGGCGTTGACCAGCAAAATGTTGCCGAAAAGGTAACTGTGCAGGTCAATGTAGCCCGGGGTTTTAGCGAGAAACAGCAGACCGATAGCCATGCCGATGGCCCAGATCGCCCCGATCACGGTGTCTTCACGCTCTTTGGCGTACATGCTGACCAGACCGATGATAATCGCGGAAAGCAGCGCGGACACAATGGCCCCGAGCATGGGAGTGCACCAGGCAAGCTGATAGTTCAGTTTTAGATATAATGCGATCCCGATACCGCCCAGAACGCAGTGCGCGATAGCGCCGGCAATAGCGGTGATCCGCCTTGTCACCACATAAGTTCCGATAATCCCGAATGCCACACTGGCGACCGCGCCGGTGAGAAAGGCATAAAGCAGGAATGACATACTGGGATTCATGAGCTGATGAATAAAATCAAGCATGGCAATGACCTCCTTCCGAACAACGGTGATCATGACGGATCATGCTCACATCGTAACCGTACATGTCCCGGATCATACCGCCGGAAAGATCGTTAGTGGGATGCACCTGCACTTTGCGGTTCACGCAGATCACGCTGTCAATCCGCTGTGAAACAAAGCCCAGGTCGTGCGAAACCAGTAAAATCGCCATCCGGTTGTTCAGCGCCTTCATCGTTTCATAAAACTGTTCCTGAATACACGGATCAACATTCGCGGTCGGTTCATCCAGCAGCAGAAGCTGCGGATTGCATGCCAGCGCACGGGCAATCAGCACCCGCTGCCGCTGTCCTCCGGACAGTTCCGAGAACGGCCTTTTCGCCAGATCGGCGACAGCCATTTCCTCCATCGCCTCGACGGCAAGTTTGCGGTCTCCGGCGGAGTAACGCCCGAAGAAGTTCCTTGAAAGTCTGCCCATCAGGACGACATCCATGACATTCACCGGAAAATCGCTGTCCAGGTTGGCGAACTGCGGCATGTAGCCGATCTTCATCCTGGCTTTTTCCGGATCAGTGCCGAAAACCTTGATTTCCCCGCCGGTCGGACGGATCAACCCGAGAATCAGATACAGCAGCGTGCTTTTGCCGCCGCCGTTAGGCCCGACGATACAGGCGGTTTCCAGTTCCCGGAAGTTCAGGTTGACATTTTCCAGAACCGGACTTCCCGACTCATAGGCAAAACTCAGGTTCTTAATAACAATGATATCAGCGCCTTTGTCTTTCACCGGATTAATTTCCTTTCTGCCCGTCAGTTACATAAGAGCGGGCCAGTTCGGTAGCTATATAGTTGTAATTTTCCAGTACATCCGGGAGTTGAGGGTCGATTCTTACGATTTTCGCTCCGACAGCCCGGGCGACCACATCCGCGTATTTCTCATTGAATTGCGGCTGAACGAAAATAATTTTCACATTGTCTTTTCTGGCTTCGCCAATCAGCATCTCCAGATGTTTGGGAGAAGGGCTCTTGCCTCCGGTTTCCACAGATTCCTGAATCAGCCCGTAATGCCTGCCGAAATATCCGAATGCAGGATGATAGACCAGGAACTTTTTACCTTTATAAGGTGCAAGCATATTTTTCAACCGTTCATCCAGGGCCTGCAATTTTGCGGTGAATTTGCTGAGATTGTCCGCATAGTAAACCGCATTGGCCGGATCGGCGGCTTGCAGCGCTTTGCAGATGTTCCCGGCAATTATCAGATCATTGGCCGGAGACATCCAGACATGAACATCCATATACTGGTCTTCGTCAGCGGCGTGATGGTGTTCCTCCGCTTCGTGGCCGTGATCATGCTTCTCGAATTCCTTGCTGTCTTCCGACAACTCCATCCGTTTAACGCCGGCAGCGGAATCTATTACCGGTATTCTGCTGCTTTGCAAAATACGCTTAAGCACCTGTTCCTCCAGCGGAATTCCAACCGCGAAAAATAGTTTTGCCTGCTGCATGCCATTGACGTCTTTAGTTGTCGGATTATATGAATGCACACTTTTATCCTGCGGGATTAGAGAATTGGAGATAATCTTGTCGCCGCCTATTTCCCCGGCGATAAAAGCTATCGGACCGATAGTGGAACATACAACCATTTTATTGCCGGTCCGGTCTTTGACAGGCGGCGGAGTGTTATCGGAACAACCGGCAATGAACAGTGTTAGAGTCAAAAATGCCATAATCAATACGAACTTATTCTTCATAATACTACTCTTCCTTGTGTTGTTCATGCTGACTGAATTCACATGAGAAATGTCCGGCTTTGCACTGGTCGCAGTCTATAAGCGGGTGATGTTTGGTAAAATCCTCCCAGTGCTTATGCTGATGCGGGGTCAGGATGCCGCTGCCGTGACAGAGCGGACAAGTATTATTAAGCGCGGTAAGGATTGCCGACCGGATGAAGTCTGAACGGTTGGCGATACCTTTCATGGCGTCTTTAATCGTCTCGTCCACTTTAAAAGTAATGGTCTCGTTTTGATTACTCTTAGCCATAGTATTCTGAACTGCTCCATAGTGTCCGGGTCATTAATATCGTTCTTTATAAAAGTAATACAAAGTAATATTTATTTCAAATGATATATATATCTAAAGTTTTCCTGTTTTTTTGAATCTATCTACCGAACCGGAGTCTGACATTCGACTATGGTTCGCCGTGTTACTGCCGCCGGGATGGAATTACGAAAA
>CAIMFA010000166.1 GCA_903840185.1 uncultured Lentisphaeria bacterium
GTGAGCATCACAAAAAAAGAATAGCTTTTCAAAATGGAGAATAAAATGACCACAGACGGCATTGTCCAGCGGAAAATGAACAGCAGCTCAAACATGAACTTTCATCACATCTTAAGAATATATATACCTGAATACGCTTTTGAAAGCCGGATTGAGGATGTGCTTAACTATTGCCGGCGTACCGGCTGCGGGGAAGTTTTGCTGTTTACTTCGTCCTATGACATGGAACCTTCGTTTAAACCGCTGGACGAGGTCAGAGCCTACACTGAAAAGGTATTGAAGCCGGCCGCTGACCGGTTGTTGAACGCGGGAATTACAGTGAGCGTGAACGTAATGCAGACTCTGGGTCATATTTATTTTCCGGAAGAAATGCAAAAGGATTTCCCTTTTCAGCGCCGGGTTTCCAAAGATGGCGCCGTAAGTCATGCCGGAGCGTGTCCGCTGTGTAAAAACTTACAGCAATGGGTGTGCGACAGTTATCGGATTTATGCTGAATTACAACCTGCCACCCTTTTTATCGATGATGATTTTCGTACAGAAATGGACGGATTGTCGTGTTTCTGCGAAATGCATCTGGGAATAATGTCTGAACGTTGCGGACGGCCGGTAACGCGGGAAGAGGTCGTTGCCGCGATTTACAGTAATAAATGGCCTGTTCCCGAACTTAGAAAATTTTATTTTGAAGCCACTACTACCGGGTTTGCCGCTCTGGCGGCAAACATCCGTTCGGCGGTAAAATCAGTTTCTCCGTTAACGAGACTGGGTGTAATGACCGCAAACTGGCCGTCAGGCGCGTCAGGAATCGACTGGGATATTGTTTTGCAGGCTATGTCCGGAGATGAAATTCCTCTGGTCAGGCCGCAGATCGCGGCGTATTCTGAAGGTTCTATCAGGGATTTGTCCATAGCCTTTATGAATCCGGATCGTTTGCGGGCGGTATTGCCGGATCGTGTGGAATTCTGGCCGGAAATTGAAAATTATCCATTTACCGCATATTCAAAATCGGCACGGTCAACTGCCGCCCAGATGTTTTCGATGATTATGAACGGGTTTAACCATCATGCGCTGGACTTGTTCGATTTTTTTGATCAGCGCTTCGAGGAGCATGAAACCCTGATTGGAATTCTGGAGCAGCGGAAAGTTTTTTTTCAGGCGCTTCACGCACTTATCCCGGAAGGAAGCCGTGCTTATGGCGTCAAGGCTTGCGTTCATAAAGATGCTCTATTAGTCAGGCGTTCACAAAACGACTGGTACGGCGGCCGTAATCTGGCTAATTTCATCAACAATATGGGATTGCCGCTGACCCATTCCGGAGATTCCGACTGGCAGTTACTGTGCGGGGATGATATTCTTGCGTTCAATGACGCCGAACTTGACGCAATCATGTCAAAGGGCGCATTAATGGATACGACTGCGGCGGAAGCGCTTGCGCTGCGCGGACAATCTGAACGTATTGGCGTAAAAGTTGGCGATTATATTCCGTTTGACCAGCTGGGATATGAAGAATTTAACTGGCCGGAAGCGGCAAAGCCACAAATTGGGAAGCGCTTCCCTCTGCGGCTGTTCCTGGGCGGCAAACCGGATTGGCGCAAACTCATACGCTGCGGCGGAAAAAGCATCTCTGCTTCCGTTATTCGTAATTTCAGGCGGCAGGAAATTTGTGACGGCATGATATTAACTGAAAATGCGGGCGGAGAACGTTTTGCGGTATTGGCATTCAGTCAGCAGTCATCGCGCCGTCTTATGGAAAATCGCTTGCGTACCGATCAAGTCCGTCATGCGCTGGAATGGATAGCGCGAAAAACATTGCCGTTTGCTGTGACCCCGAAAACTCCGTATTTGTGGCCGATAGTCAACCGGACTGTCGAAGATAAATGGATTGTCGGTATTATCAATCTTTCGACCGACCGCATTGAAATAATTACGGCTATTATCGAAAAGAAATTATCTGCCGGGAATTTAACGATTTTGAACGGCGAGGGGGCGCGGTCTCCGGTAGCA
>CAIMFA010000167.1 GCA_903840185.1 uncultured Lentisphaeria bacterium
GGCGTTGGTCGCCAAAGGCGAAATGAATAAAGCCGCTCAGGCGACGGTTAACTTCATTAACTTCATGCCCTTCATGGTGAAGTGTATTTGTATTTCCTCCGTGTGCTCTGCGTCCTTCCCGCAGTCGCGGGATAAAACTGTATTAGCTTTTTTCGTGAATTTTCGTGCTTTTCGTGGTTAAGGTGTATTTTTTGGTTGCGGCTATGCCGCGCTAAGTCCTCTGTGGTAAATATGGATTTGTATTCCTCTGTGTCATCTGGGGAACGCTGCTATCATCCCGGCGAATTTTTTGCAGCCCTGCAAACACTCTGCCAGAAAAGATTCTTCGGACTCGGAGGCGGGGACGTTGCGCATGCAGGCCTCTGTACTGGGGCATTTGTCATACGCTGACTCCGCGATAATTCCGGCGAGTTCATTCCAGTCAACAGTTCCGGTGAACATCGGCCGGTGCAAGTCCGACACTCCGTCATTGTCATGAAGATGGACTGCAATAAGACGGTTTTTCAGCCTGTTCAGGCCTTTCAGCCCGGAACAGTCGCCCATATTACCGTGCCCGGAATCATAGCAAAGTCCGAGAAAATTGTCAGGATAATCATTAAAAACAGATTCTATCGCGGCAAAAGAGCCATTTTCCACGGCTATTTTCACATTCAGCTCTTTTGCGGCAGGAAGCAGCGTGTCCAGAGACTTGTATACCGGCTTGCGGAAAAGGCTGTTTTGTTCCAGCCCCGGCAGATGAATCACGATGGAGCCTCCGCCAAGTGCGGCGGTCATCTCCAGGCGGTTCAGCACAAGTTCGACGCCGCTCAAACGTTCATAATCCGCAGGCGAACCCCAATTTTTCTCAACCCCCGCCGATGCATGCAGATCAAGCAGTTTCAGTCCTGAATCATCAAGCCATTTTCTTATCTGCCGGATTTCATGCTTCGAGTAAAGAAAATCCGTATTCCAGTGGTGACACCAGTGAACATGCGAAAAACCCGCCGCCGCTATTTTCTCCAGAAACGGAGCAGGGCATCCCGTATCCTTAACATAGTCTGTAGTAATACTCAGCATTTCTTTCTCCATTGTTTTTTAACGGCTCCTTAACGCCATAATTTATCAAATTTCCGGATAAAGACGAAAACGGCGGCACCGAAAATAACCATGCACATGAAAAATGTCAGATACCCGAAAAAAGGCCTGATTCCAATGGACTCGCACATGCCGGTCAGTTCCGACATACCGCCGACGCCGGTAAAAAACGTCGGCAGCGCGATTGAGATTACAAGCGCGTTCAAGTTTTTCATCATGACGTTCAGATTGTTGCCGACCACCGAACCGCGGGCGTCCATCAGGCCGGAAAGAATGTTGGTGTAAGTATTCGCCAGCGACTGGCATTGTTTATTATCGATCACGATATCATCCAGTGTCTCGATATTGTCATGGCTGAACCCGATCTTTGCGGCGTTGACTTTCAATTTGTCCAGCACCGTCGAGTTGTCATTGATGGCATTCAGAAAATAGACGAGGCTCTTCTCCAGAGTGAACATGTTCAGGAAATATTTGTTATCCATGGATGAGTTAAGTTTTGTCTCGATTTCATCTGAAATCATGTTGATTACTTTAAGATGCGAGATGAAATGAGAAATTGCTGAAAGAATTATCCTGATCAGCACATCTGAAACCGTGTTGATATTGTTCGACAACTTGGCCTCAAACAGCGAAACCCGCTCTGTGGTGATGATTATGAGTTTGTCTTTGAAGGCGAACAGCCCCACCGAAAGGACTTTGAACAGCAGATTGTCAGAGGCGGAATAGTTTTTCGGAACTTTCAGAATGATGGTGAAATATTTCTCCTTGTATTCAAAACGGCCAAGCTCGTCTTTGTCCATAGCTGAATGCAAGTCATGTTCGTCGATTTCATATACGTTCTCAAGTTCAGCGAGTTCCTCCGCCATGGGTTTTTCGTAGATAATCACTTCTCCGCCATCGGCATCCGGCAGAAGTTTGCCATCCTTGATTCTCATGCAGCTCTTCATATGTTGACCCTCATTTGAAACTCTTTTTAACCACAGAGACATCCCGCAGCAGCGGGACTAACCC
>CAIMFA010000168.1 GCA_903840185.1 uncultured Lentisphaeria bacterium
CGCGGCTTTATGCCGATTTTGACGTTGACTGCGACAGGTTCTAATGTAGCTCCAGCGCCTTTTTACCTATCCACATCTTCTTTCATTTCTTTCATGCCAGATTTGACACTACCCTCATTTTGGACATCCCTGTGCAGAACACTTAAAAACATTTCTCGCACGGAGACTCAAAGGCGCAAAGGCTTTTTACTATTCACCAGTCACCAGTCTTTACATTCCGGACAGTCACTCCGAGATTTTAGAGTGTCTTTGAACATAATGCTTTTTGCTCTTCACTTTTCTCGCTTTTCTCGCTTTTCACTTTCAAATCCCGCACAGCGGGAACATTCTGGACATCATACAAGCTCATTCTGGACATCTCCCGCGCACTCTGTTTTCATAACTTTTCTCGCTTTTCTCGCTTGTCTAGCTTTCAACTCCCGCCAAGCGGGCTTTCCCCATTTTGGACATCCCTGCGCAGAACACTTAAAACCATTTCTCGCACGAAGACACAAAGGCACAAAGAAATCCTTTTCTTCGTCTCTAACAGCCACTCCGACACTTTGGAGAGCCGTTGAGCATTAAAGTATGGCGGTTTTGCCAAAACCGCCTGTTGAGCCAGTTTCGGCGAAACTGGCCTACTTAAAACTCGCACTTCCACCCCACTCCGACACTTTGGATAGCCGTTGAACGTAGTTTTGTGTTTTCAATTTTCAATTTTCAATTTTCAATTATACTATTAGTGATTTTGTCAACCGGAACTGTGTATTCCGGTTCAATCTGTGCTGGCAAACATGTTTTTGAAAATCATGGTTCGGGTGTAAAAATCAAGCGTTCAGGGCAATTATATTAGTATCTGTGGTACTTACGGGACTTATGGTACTTATGGGAATATGAGTCTTTGACTGGATATTTCTGTTATTTGATATCCTGTGCCCATACGTCCCATAAGTCCCATACGTCCCATACGTCTCATTCTCTATCAATTTTCTATTGGAATAATTCCCGTTTAATGCTATACTTATTAAAAGTAAGTTTCTTTGTGAAGAAAAGAATTTTTAAGACGGCAGGCAGGATGCCTGTGTTACTTTAAAGGATATCATGAAAAAATATAGAAATAATACCGCAGTTCAATATCGCTTTTCACTGGTGGAAATCCTGGTCTCCATCGCGATCATCGCGATTCTGCTTGGACTTAGCGGCGCCGGCTACACCGCCGTCCAGCGTAAAATCGCCAGATCCAGAACTGAAGCCACCCTGAACAAGCTCCGCGTTGGACTTGAATCATTCAAATCCAAGTACGGTTACTATCCACAGCAGCAAAATATTGGGGCTTTTCAATTGTACATATCGACCAGTATAGCTGCGCCTGGGGATGAAAAATATAATTTCTCCCTTTTTATCGAATCGAGCAAGATTAAAAATGAGGATGCAGTGCCGCTTAACCCTCAAACCACTCCTCCGTCGTATTATATAACTGACGGCTGGAAAACAGCGATAAGAGTAAATGGCAGTGGATCAGATTTTTTAACAGTGAGCGGACAAGGTGTTCCTTGTATTCTCTACATATGTCCTGGTATAGTAAACACATCGACTTATGATCTTTTCTCCGCCGGATACGACAGAAAGTTCAAGTGGGGCAGCACCGCTGAAGTAGCCGATCCGAGTAACGCCGACAACATCTGGCCGCAGGGATTGAAAACACAATAAAGATTATGGGAAGTTCTAAAGTTCTAAAGTTCTAAAGTTCTAAAATTCTAAAAAGCTTAAGAAAAAGATATTAATATGCATAGAGTAACCCGCAATAAATTCACCCTCATCGAAATCCTGATGGTGTTGCTGATTGCCGGTATTCTGCTGGCGGTTTCGATGGCCGGGCTCGGACGGATGCTGGGCCGCCAGGGGGCTTCCGGCGCGGTCCGGACGCTCAGCGCGCAGATGGCGCTGGCACGTTCCTATGCCGTGGTCAAAAACTCCTATGTGGCACTGCTGCTGCCGGACGACAACACCACTTATTCAAGTTTTAACGCCAACAACCTGAGTTCTTACTGTTATACCAAATCCAGGATCTGCCTGGTCAGCAGTATTGATACGTCGCCGATCCCGCCGCTCCCGTCTAAGGCTGCGTTTGTCGGGTGGATCGACGGTAATGAGTGGCAGATACTGCCGAACGGAGTCTGTGCCCAGATGGACACGATTCAACCAGCCTCCGCGCCGTTTCAGGTTACCGGCGTTGATGGCATCGCCGCATTGAACTCGACGGCGATTGTGTTTAACTCCAACGGGGCGGTCGCTGGCGGCAACAATATCAATATCAGCCTGTTCATGGGCAAATATGTCACCCCTGGTCCTAATGCCGGCACTCTGGTGCTTACGAATAAATCAGGTAAAAACAATGACTGGAATATCACGGTAAATCCTTTTACGGGCAGAGCGACTTATGAAAAAGCCACCAACAATTAAAATCTATCACTTCAACATGATCGAAGTCGTGCTGGCGATGGCCATCATCGCGTTCGGCATGTCCAGCATCCTCGGCTTGTTTCCGGTAGGATTAAATGCTTTGAAATCGTCCATGGCGGACAATTACTGCTCCGACTCCATTGATCAGATGGTCGGCTATCTGAAAAACCAGGCGGAGTATTCTTCCACAACATATACCGCGCTGATTACCAACTCGACCACCGGATTGCGGGATGCAGCCGGCCTGACCGCCATACTGGGCGCCAACCGTGCTAATGCAGTCAACGGCAGTACGCTGGATGGATTTCGCGACACCTTTCTCGCCGATTACCGTACCTCCAATTTTACCGGTACATCCACTTTCAAACGGGTATTTACGGATATGAATATTTTTCAGGTGCAGACCTATAATAATATGCCCTATCTTTACTTTATTGCCCAGGGGCAGATGACGTCAAAGAGTATTGATTTTTCGGCAATGCTGCTGGTCTGGAAGTCGCCGGTTATTTATAATATGAAAGACAGCGCCGGCGGCATTAGTCAGTGTACAGACACTACTTATGCAAAATTTTCCGGCATTAATTTTGAGTTAAGCTGGCCGCTGGAAAAACCTTATGCGCAGCGGGAAAAAAGATATTACTATGTTGAAGTGAAAGTGCCGTAGAAAAACAGGAGTCAGGAGTCAGGAGTCAGGGTGCGCCAAGCACAGCTAATATAGGCAAGCTGGAAAATCCAGCACGACCAAAGTCTAACCAACAGGTCGGAACGGAACCAGGTGCATGAGGAGGTAACGAATCGTGTGAGGCCCTGGGAAAGGAGTGATGTCAG
>CAIMFA010000169.1 GCA_903840185.1 uncultured Lentisphaeria bacterium
AACTTCACATCTTAAACATTCAAAATCCAATAAAATAGGGGGAGTACTAAGTTTTTAGGGTACTCCTGTTCAAATAAAAACTAAATCAAGGTCAAACCTGAAACATAAAATGGGGCAGGACTTTGACAAAACCAAAATGAGCGTACAGGGTGTCCAGAATGCTTTGTTTCATTCTGGCTACTGTCTACTTGGCTACTGGCTACTGGCTGTTCATTTAGTTCCGTCGAACATTGCGTTAAGCTTTTCATTTTTCTGCCGGCGGCTCCATAGCGAGGTTATAGATGCGGCCAGGGTCAGCAGCATGCAGCAATATAGGAAGACATCGCCGTAAAGAGTATAAAAGGTCGGTTTGGGATTTACCGGAACCGGCACTTTGATGATACCGGCAGTACGTCCGCGCTGAAGGACATCTGGAATTAGTTTACCGGTTTGCGGGTCGGTTTTCTTCATCACCGCATCGGCGATAAGTCCGCTGGGCATGATCAGGCAGCTGGCGCTGTTGTTGCCGCAGCGCAGCATCGGCAGACGGGTCTCAATGCTTCTGAACACCGAATTGGCGAGATGCTGTTCGGGTTCGCAGCTTTCCGGATACCAGGCGTCGTTGGTGATGACCAGCAGCAGATTCGCGCCGCGTCTGGCTTCATTCGCCGAAACATAGGGAAAAGTGTCTTCAAAGCAGATATTGATGCCGGCATTGACGCCGGGCAGGATTTTCAGCGGGGAGAAACTTTTGCCGGGAGTCAGGTCACGATTCATGTCGATGGTTTTGGTGACAAATTCAGGCAGATATTTCCGGAACGGGACGAATTCGCCGAACGGCACCCGCTGAACCTTGTCGAATTTGTCCATGAACCGTCCGTTGTTGTCAAACAGGAATGCGCTGTTGAGCGTCAGCGGCGGCTTGCCGGGATCAAAGCTCTGTTCAAAATCAATGGTACCGATCAGCATCGGGATCTGGTTCCGCTTGATGAAATCGGTCAGCCGCGAACGGTATTCCCGGCACAGGTTATTGTAACCGCGGTACGGGTAAGGCACGGCGGTTTCCGGCCAGATGAGAATATCCGGCCTGCCCTTTACAATCGCTTCCGAAAGCTGCATGTAGACATCCAGCGCCTCAAGCGCCTGGTCGTTGTCGGCGTTGCGCCGCTGGGAGATGTTCCCCTGGACAAGCGCCGCGCTGAAGTTGACCTGCACCGGCGGCTTGGCGGTCAGTATCGAGGCGGCGCCGAAAATAATGACCGAGAGCATGACCGCCACAGTAATCATCAGCGGCACTGGATGCGGCATCTTCTCCATGGCGTTCCGGCTCTTCAGGCAGTTCTGGACGGCCAGAGCAATGGTAATGTTCAACATCACCAGCAGGAAAGTAATGCCGTATACGCCGGTATATTCGCATATCTGGATCAACGGCAGGTTCTGCCACTGGCTGGAGCCGGTGTAGTTCCACGGCAGCATGGTCGAACGTCCGCTTTCAAGCACGCACCACCACCCGGCCAGAGCGGCGGCAAAGAACAGTTCGCGGGGAATTGAGATGCGGCGGTAATTCTGTTCCGCCTGACAGCCGGCAAGCTGGATGTCCGCCGGAATCAGGATGCCGCGCCGGAACAGCGGCACGGCGGCGCTCCAGCAGCCGGTGTACAGCGCAATGACCGGCCCGATCAGATACGGAATCACCGGGTTGATCTCACGCAGCCAGTAGAAGGAGGTAAAACCCCAGGCCAGTCCCCATACCCAGCCGGCGCGCCAGGCGCGGAACGGTTTCTTGTCATGGGCGATCCAGTAGAGCGGAATAATCGCAATCCAGGCGGCATAGCTCCAGTTCAGCGGCGGCAGCGAAGCGGTCATCAGCATTCCCGACAGCGCCAGGATGCCGACTTCAATCAGTCTGGTGGAGAATCTTATTCTGCCGGCCTCATTGCCGGGGCGGTTCTTTTTCTGCTCTCTAATGTCCGGCAGCGCTGCCGCCGGAGGCGTATTTTGCTTAACATCGTTCGTCTTTGAAACCATATTCTGTAAATCTTTCCGGTATCTTGCCTGGAGTTTTACGGCAATGTTCATTGATTTTATGCATTCAGTAGTGTAATTTAATCCACATTTTAAATATTAAAATATATAAAGCGCCGTATTTTAAAGATACGGCTTTAATTATTATGGAAACTAGTGAATATCTGGAATTTGATCATATCGTAATCGGCAGCGGGCTTGCCGGGCTTTCCTCCGCGCTGTACATGGCGGACACCGGCCGTTCCGTAGCGATCATCACCAAGCGCAATATCGACGACTGCAATACCAAATACGCCCAGGGCGGCATTGCCTGCGTCATGGACGCCATGGATTCTTTCGACGAACACGTCAAGGACACGCTGAACGCCGGGGCGAAGCTGTGCAATGAAAAAGTGGTCAGGGATATTGTCGAAGCCGGCCCGGAGATCATTAATGAACTGATCAACCGCGGCGCGCATTTCACGACCCGCGGCGAGCTGGGGCATGATTCCCGCAAGGATGATTTTGACCTCGGCCGTGAAGGCGGCCATACCAAGCGCCGGGTTCTGCACGCCGGCGACATCACCGGCGAGGAAGTCGAACGCATCCTGATCAATTCCTGTCTGGCGCACAAAAATATCACCGTGTTTGAGAACCATATCGCAATTGACCTGATCACCACCCAGCGCATGGGCATCAGAGGCGAGAACCGCTGTCTGGGCGTGTATGTGCTGGACGACATTAAAAACTCGGTAAAGACCTTTGTGGGACTCTCGACCACTGTGGCTACCGGCGGAACCGGCAAAGTCTACCTTTACACCAGCAATGCCGACATTGCCTGCGGCTGCGGCGTGGCCATGTGCTACCGCGCCAATGCTAAAATCGCCAATATGGAATTCATCCAGTTTCACCCGACCATTCTTTACAGCTCGAAAGTCAAATCGTTCCTCATCAGTGAAGCGGTCCGCGGCGAAGGCGCAATCCTCAAGTGCAAAAACAGCAAAGGCGAACTGGTAGAGTTCATGGACAAATACCATGAGATGAAAAGCCTGGCCCCCCGCGACGTCGTGGCCCGGGCCATAGACAATGAACTGAAGCGCAGCGGCGAACGCTGCGTATATCTGGATATCCGCCATGTTGACGAAGCAACTTTAAGACTGCGTTTCCCGAATATCTTCGAGAAATGCCTCGAGGCCGGAATCAATATGGCCAAAGACCCGATCCCGGTGGTTCCAGCCGAGCATTATTCCTGCGGCGGCGTCCGTACCGACGTCAACGGTTTCACCGGCATTGTCGGACTTTATGCGGTCGGCGAAGCCGGCTGCACCGGACTGCACGGCGCCAACCGTCTGGCCAGCAACAGTCTGCTGGAAGCTCTGGTAGTGGCTAAATTCTCCTTGAAACACATTCACGAACACATGACCGAGCTCCGCAACAGCCGCCTGCCGGAGCGGGTTCCGAACTGGAGTTGCGGCGATGCGACCGATTCCGACGAAATGGTGGTTATATCCCACAACTGGAATGAAATAAGAACTTTCATGTGGGACTATGTCGGGATTTTCAGGACCAACAAGCGCCTGGAGCGCGCCAATGCCAGAATCAAGCTCATCAACAAGGAGATCGAGAAGTACTACTGGGACTTCCTGATCACTCCCGACCTGATCGAGGTGCGTAATATCGCGTCCGTCGCGGAAATCATCATAAATTCCGCCTTGAGCCGCAAAGAAAGCCGGGGCCTGCACTTCAATGCAGATTATCCGTTCCAGAACCCGGCGCTGGACCATGTAGACACAATTATACAGAAAAACCCGGATTGTTATGACTAAGAAAACGCTGCAAGTAGCTCCATACATCACCGATATTATCGCCAGACTGCAGGAAGCCGGCTATGAGACCTATGTGGTCGGCGGCGCAATCCGCGACTTGATGCTCGGCCGGGAACCCAAAGATTATGACATCTCCACTTCCGCAACGCCTGAGCAGGTAAAAGATGTTTTCGGCCGCCGCCGCGCCAGAATTATCGGCCGCCGTTTCAAACTGGTTCACCTCTATCAGGGCATGGAAATCATTGAAATCAGCACTTTCCGCAAAATGCCGGAAAAAAGCACCAAGGTTCCAGCTAAGCTGAAAGACCAGCCGGTTCCGGAAAATATGATCTTCCACGATAACGAGTTCGGCACATCTGAAGAAGATGCATGGCGGCGGGATTTCACCGTCAACGCGCTGTTCTACGACCCGGTTTCGCATAAGTTGATTGACCACACCAAATCCGGGCTCGATGACATTAACAACGGTATCGTGCGGGCTATCGGCGACGCCAGCCTGCGGTTTGAAGAAGACCCGGTCAGAATGCTGCGGGCGCTGAAACTCGTCGGGCAGTACGGCTTCAAGCTTTGCCCGGAAACCGAAGCTTCCTTGCGCGAGTGTCTGCCGCTGATCACCCACGCCGCCGAGTCACGGCTGACACTGGAACTCGAAAAGATACTTCAAAGCATCCACAGCGCCAAAATCCTCAGTTCATTTTATCAGTACGGCTTCCTTAGTTACTTCCTGCCGTTCCTGCATGACAACTGGAATACTCCCGCCCGCGAATATGTCATGGAGCTGCTGGAGGAAAGAAACAACCGCGTCATTCAGGGGCGTTACCGGGTCAGCGTTTCTCTGGCGGTGGCCGCTATAACCCTGCCGTTTGCGGAAATGCTCGCCGGCCTTGGAGAAAAAGGCAAACTGTGGGAGTACAGTCCGGAAACCAATGACCGGATATGCAATCTGGTATCTGAAGTTTTCAGGCCGCACAACCTGGTCAAGCGCCTGGTCTTTTCCGCTCAGCGCATCCTGCTCATGCAGACCGCTTTTCTACATTTCCAGAAGACTTCCAAAGTGATCAGTATGCAGGGCTACGCTCACGCCCGCGAACTGCTGATGATCCAGAACGCCGTCACCTGGCACTCGAAAGAACTGCCGATAAAATGGCCGCATGAGATTCATCATGCCACGCATCACAGTGGAAAGAGCCGCTAATTTCCGGCAGTACTGGTTACAATCCTGCCATCAGGCCCGGTCTCGGACGCTGCGCCCTTCAATGCCGCCCTGGCTTCAGCCGCTGAGGCCGTTTTAGCCGCCATGGCCGTACGAATTGTCGAAGCGACCTGCCTGGCCTGGAGTTTTACAGCCTCGTCCTTATAATGATAGGTATCTGTCCAGAAGCGCTCGCGGTCAAGCGGATCCATCAGACTGAAAAGGTCGTCTACAGGAATATTATTCTCCTGCATCACCCGTAAAGCGACAGCATTGAGCACCCTGGCTTTCTGAGTAAGCTCGGCTTTCTTCAACGGGGTGGAGGATGCCCATATGATTTTTGCGCCTTTACCTTTTTCGCGGATCAGCTGCAATGCGGCACGCAGACCGGCTTCCCACTCTTTAGGATCAGTATTAAGGCTGTGCAGCCCGTTGTTGAAATGGATCACGGCATAATCGTATTCCTCAAGGATGTATTTGAGCTCTTTAAGGTAGGAACGGTCTGTGACGCACTTGGAAGTTGCGTACATGGTGACATAAGCCGTTCCGGCCAGTTCATCGCGCACATTGGTATGATAACCGTTGCATATCGAATCACCGATCAGCAGCACGCGCGGCAATTTGTTGTCATTAGCGTTATACCAGCGGGCATTGATCCACTCTGTATTCTCGCGGCCATGCTCCGCCCCAGTCGCCGTAACGACTGCCATCAACGCAGCAACCAGTGAAAAAATCGTCCTCATTCGTAACTTCTCCTTTTTCAGCTCATCACAAGCATATTTTAAACATTACTCACTAAAACACAAGATATAACTCTGTCCGGCCAGCACGTCGAACGCAACAACTTTTTTCTCAAGGACGCGATGGCTGACAGGCTTGCCATCCGAGTTGACGGCCGCAACCGGCATGCCTGTCCGCAACCGGCATTCACCGTCGAATCTGGAATAAATCATAGCTTCATTAATCCGGCCCTCATGCCATGCGGCATCAACGACATACCCGCCTCTGGCCTTCAGTCCTTTCACATAGCCTTCAGGCCAGGCTTGCGGCAGCGCCGGCAGCAAATGTATTTCTCCGTCGTGACTCTGCACGAACAACTCTGCCATATTGAGCGTCGTGTCAAGATAGCGCCAGCAGAGTTCGCCGTCTTCAAGACGTGCGCACATGCTCAATTTCTGCGGCAGGACACCGCCGGTTCCGCGCAACTCCAGTGTTTTGCGGGCGGCTTCAAATAGCTCCGGAGTGCCGCGCCGGGTAATCCGCGTCCCCCATGCCAGGCCGACCAGCGGAGAGACATGATGATGGTCAGGCATGGCTTCTGAATATTCATCGTACCACTCAAGTATCTGTCCTTTGCTGCCTATTTTCAGCGGCTGCAACCGGGCTTGCGCTTCTGCAAGCTTCTCCCTGAAAGCATCATCAATACCGAGCACAGACGCGGAGGAAATAGTGTTTTTAAAAAGTTCCCAGATAAGCGAAATATCAATCGCGCTGGCGATGGTAACAGCCGCACGGCGCCCGTCCGGCAGCAGGTATTCGTTCTCCGGCGAGGTGGACGGTGCTGTGACCAGATGGCCGGTTCCGGGATCGTCTACAAGCCAGGCCAGAGCAAAATCAGATGCCCCTTTGAGGATAGGATAGGCAATATCACGCAGGAATTCTTTGTCCCCATTGAACGAATAGTGATTGTATAAATTTTCGCAAAGCCATATGCCGCCCAGATGAAAACAAGCCCATGTCGGCTTGCCTTCGCCGTAGCGCCCGACGGCTCCGGAATGCCGCCAGAGATCGGAGTTGTGATGCGCCAGCCAGCCCGGCAACCCGTAATTGATTTCCGCCGTTTTACGCCCGTTGACAGCCAGTCCCTGCATGAAGTCTACAAACGGCTCCACGCATTCGCTCAAATTAGCGATCTCAACCCCGGAATACATTTTCTGCAGGGTCTCGTTCAGCGTATGATTGCAGCTCCACGGCGGACGGACAGAATCATTCCACATGCCCGCCCTCGCCAGCGCATTCAGCGGCTGACCGCCCGGCCGTGATGCGGAAATAGTCAGATACCGGCTGTATTGAAAACCAAGGGCAACGGCCTCCGGATCCCGATTAATTTCGCTTTGAGAAAAACTCTGACTGCCAGGCACGGATGCCTTTCCCTCCGGTGCCGGTCCGGCGAGACGGATATCCACCCGGTTGAATAACTTTTGGTAATCTCTGATATGGGTATCACGAAGTTGTTCAAAAGTCTTTTTCTCTGCAATATTGAGCCTTTCACTGGCAATTGGCCATGTATCGATTCCTTCGCGGCCGGGCGATTTGTCATAGCCGGCAAAACTTGTCGCAGAGCTCAGCAGCAGCAAAGCTTCATCAGCACCCTGCACATGAACACCGTCATGGTCAACCCAGCTTTTACCGCCTTGTACAACTGCCCGCAGGTGGCATTCGAAAATCATGCCCGGCCCGGAATCGTCGTCAGCATAGAATATCGCAGGATCAACATTCTCGTAATTCGGTTCCGCGTGCCGCGGCGCTTTGCCGCGCATGATGTATGTGCCGTCCTCATTCAGCGTCCGGTAGCGCAGAAGGCTGTCCATTCTGGCCACAAAACTCATACGGCCGGGAGCATCGGCCGACAGCCGGATGACAATGACCTTGTCAGGATGCGAGGCAAAAAATTCGCGCCGGTAGCGAACCTTGCCGAACCCGTAATCGACCGTTGCGATGGCAGTATGCAGATCGAGTTCACGCGAATAGGTCTGTGCACCGCTGCCGCCACGCAAAACCGGACCGCCATTAGCCCAACCTTCGACCGAACCGTGCTCGAAACGAATATAAAGATCGCCCATCGGCATATAGGCTTGAGCGTATGGTCCCTGCAAACGCCGGCAGAGGGCCTCTGCATCCAGAATTTTACCGGCAAAAAGCAGCCGTCTGATTTCGGGCAGAGCATTTTTCGCATCAGGATTATTCCAGTCGGACGGTTCCCCTGACCATAGCGTTACTTCGTTCAATGCCAGACGTTCACGTTCGACCGAACCAAATATGCTCGCGCCAGCTTGACCATTGCCGATGGGAATGGACTCGGAGAAAGATGGCGCCGGCGTACTGCCTGTAATCTTCAGCGGACGGAACGAATGGGATCGGAAACTTACTGTCATCTCAAATACCCCTTCAAATTTTGCAGCGGACGCTTATATATAAAACTCAGTCAGTTTTATTTCACACTGGGATCGACTCCCAGCGGACGCAATGCCGGACCTGATCCGGAAACATCCATGCCATATACGAGACTGCCCGCAGTAGCCGGTCTGGCATCGGAGACGTTCACAAACCATGCGCCGCGCTTATTGACCTTGCCGGCCGGGATGACGGCCTGGAATTTATTCTCTCCGGCAGGCTGGGCGGCGATTGGCTCCCATGTGCTTTTCTCCCAGCTGTCTCCGCCTGCGGTGACATATACTGTGGCAGTTTTCACCGGCAAGGGGGCTTCCACGGAGAAGGTAATCTGTTTCCCGCCATCGGGCTGCGTCTGACAACTGTCAATCATGACTTTGGGGAACGGCTGGCCTTCACCTTTCAGCCAGTAGCTCATATACAGCAGATCAAGATTGCCTTCATCGGGAATACCTGTCAATCTGTGATTTGCCGGAGCATAAGCCTGATTGCTGCCGGCGGGAATCATGGACAGAGTGGAATTTACCGCAGGCGGCCAGAAGAAGTGGTCACTGGCGGCGGCCGCGATAAAATACGGGGCTTTGATGCCTGATGCCCGGCGTCCGGCGTCAAGATGATGCAGCCATGCTTCGCGTTCATCATCCGGCAGGCTTTTCAGCATACCGGTCCATTCGCTGCCGCGGTCATAAAATCCGCAGCCGAATTTTGAATATGCGGCCCTTATACGGTCGCCGAGAAGGCCTGCAACTATAGTTGTGGAGTAACCGCCCATTGATATCCCCGCCACTCCGATCCGGTCCTTGATGATACCGGGTTGCGCCGCGAGCAGATCAAACGCCTGCAATTCCGCGACCACCGCATCAAATGTCAGGTCTGCATTAATCTGCGGTTTGACAGTCATTCCCAGTTTGGGAAAACGGACGGCCCAGGGGCCGGCGGAATTCGGACATAATTTTGGATCGCCAATACCGGGAAGATCGGGGGAAATACTGATATATCCGGCTTTCGCATAACGGACAGCCGCCCCCTGGTCTGCACCGCCATAGCCGCCGTGCAGCCAGAGAATACCCGGATAATTGCCTTCGCGTAAAGGCCGAGCAATGATGGCATAAACATCCTGGGCAATGCCGCCGACGGTCATTGACCGGAAAACAACTTTATGCACCTG
>CAIMFA010000170.1 GCA_903840185.1 uncultured Lentisphaeria bacterium
AAGGTGTATTTAACAGTTTCTTTTGGTTGCGGCTTGCCACGCTAAGGCCTCTGTGGTAAATCTGCTTCCACATAACTCCCGACTCCTGGTTTCTTGCGCAAAGACTTCTACTTATTATAAATCATTTCATCGGCTTTAATGTCGGGATGATGATAGCGCTTGCGGTCCGGAGAAATCCTGCCGATCTGGACGGCATGTACCGGACACCACTGCAGACAGGCCAGACACAGCTCGCAATTGCTTCCCCACTGCGGTTTGCCGTCAACTAACCTGACATTGGCGGACGGACAGACTTTGACGCAAAGCCCGCAACTGATGCATTTGTCATCCGCATGAAATTTCTTGACGTCTTTAACGGTGCCTTTGACGTATGATTTGCTTGCCAGCGCGGTCAGGAAGTAGGGGAAATACCATGGATTTTCGATGCTTCTGTTCTCGCCGGCTTTGACAATGCCGGCAATCTCCTCCAGCCTGCTTTCCGCGCGGCTGACCTTTTTCTGAAACTTCTCCTCCGGCTCGGCGCCGCCGAACGGCAGATAATTGCTGGGCATGACCAGGCCGAAACCGGCATTCAATTTTATATCTTTTGCCGCCAGCGCCTTTTGCGTCTGCTTCATGGCGGCACCGGACATTCCGGCATAGTTGCAGATGGCAAAAACATATGCGCCGGGCGCTACTTTCAGTTTGCTGATGAAGGCCATTACGATTTTCGGCATGCCGAATGCGTATACCGGATAGATGATTCCGACTTTCTCCGCGGTGGAGACAATCTCCGCTTCCACTGTATAGGCGATTCTGGTCAGTCTGGCGCTGCCCAGCTTGCCGGCCAGCGATTTGGCCAGCGCCAGTGAATTGCCGGTGCCGGAGAAGTAAAAAATCTCATTCGGCATTATGACCTCCTGTCAGTGTTTTCAGTTTTTCCTTTGAAACTCTTATTTAACCACAGAGTCATCCCGCAGTCGCGGGACTAACCCGATAGTTAGCAAGGCACAGAGAAATCCTTTATTTACTTTTTACTTTATGTCTTTCCGGCAGTTTCATTCTGACAAAACTGCGGGTTCCATAGTCATTCGCGCCGTTGAAATATTTCCTTTGAAAAACCTTTCAAATTCCTGAGAATTCCTTATTCCTGAAACTGCGGTTACGCAGTCAAAAGCTGACTCCTGACTCCTGACTCCTCCTGCCCGCTTCACCGTTTGTCTTTGAAATGGGTCACGATATATTCACAGCCTTCTTCCAGCGAAGGCAGTATTTTGGTGCAATACCTGACCATCCAGGGGCTGCAGTCTACAAAGGAGAACGGCGAGAAGGCGACCACAAATTTTCCGAGATCGTGCGCCGCGTAAAACACTTCCATGCTGGTGCCGATGCTCGGTTTGTTGTAATTGACCAGAATGATATCGGCGTCCCTGACGTCCTGCAGGTCGAATTCAACGATTTCATTGGCGCTGTCAACCTGGCGGTCAACGAATTTGCGGCGCATCGGGTCCAGTGTGTCGAAATTTTTGCCGAGCAGCAGTTTGGCCGATTCGCGCCATTCGCGGGCGTGCCCGGAATGTTCATCCATAATCGGGCCGCTAAGATAAATAGTTTTCTTTTTCCTGATCATAATTAATTCCCCGTAATCTTCAACAGTTATTTCAACACATTAATTTGAACCATGAATCACTTTTTTGCAAATGCGGTTAATGCTGACGGCGGATTGTCTAATTAAAATTTGCCGGGCGACTGCCCGGTAACTGCTTTGAACTGGCGCATGAAGTAAAACACATCATGGTATCCAAGCTGTATCGCCGTTTCTTTGATTGAGCGCCCCTGGGCAAGCAGGGTTTTGGCTCTGGAGATTCTGGTCGATACCAAAAAATCTTTCGGGCTTCTGCCGGTATAGCTTTTGAAAACTCTGCGGAAATGGGTTTCGCTCAAACCGCAGAAGGCGGCGAAATCCGTTATGGCGCACCCGGAATCTTCGCAATCGCTCATCCGCTCCAGCACTTGTTTCAGCCGGTCTTCCATTTTTCTGCCTGCGGCATTGGCCTTGGTCGCAACGTAAAGATCGTGGATCATTTCCAGAATAATATTTTTTCTTTTTAAAATCGCCGCCATGTCTTCACTGTTCATCAATTCCTGCAGCTTGTCGTAAGCCATTCCGGCAATCCCGCCGGCGCCGGCAAGAAAGGCGTCAGTTTTAGAGACAAAACCCATATCTTCCAGTTTCTCCGCTTCCGGGCCCGACCATACGATCCACCTGGTGGTCCATTTTACAAACGGGTCGTAAAAATGCGGTTCATCCGGAAAAAGCATTACGGCGTCGCCCGGGTGCAGCTTAACTTCGCCGCTGCTGCGGCTGTAGAAAAAACCTTCTCCCGATTCTACTGACACAATGCCGTAAAGCCCCAGCTTGCGCAGCGGACGCCCGGGCTCCGGAATATTCTCTCCGGCGCCGGTCCGGTCAACCCACAATCCAATCCGCTTCTCCGTGTTCAGCGGCGTCCTGAAACGTTCGGAGCGGATGACCGGCATTGCAGTTTTGGTCGAAAAGTCCATACTTATGATTGTTCTTTCAATATAACAGTACTTATTTTATGCTTAATATAACACTATAATATATATAAGAAGACATTCAAATGTAAAGTTGATTAATTAATAAGCAGTTGTTAAAAAATAAACTTGGCAAGTTATGCGGAATATCCCGTATGATTTTGGGAATTGCCGGCGAGGCGCATACCTGAAGGTATGTAACGAACCGGCAAACACAAAGGCATCCGGGAGAATCGCAAAGATGTAAAGGTTATTTTTGAATGGCTGCTAAAGGAGATTAAAATGACCGACAGGGAAAGATTTCTTGCAGTATTGCGCTTTGGCACAGTTGACCGTATTCCGCTGACCCCCGGCTATGGCCGTAAATCAACCCGGGAAAGATGGTTTCGCGAGGGCCTGCCGGCTGATGTGCAGGATATTGCGGAATACGCGTACCGTCAGGCCGGCGGCAAACTGGAATGGCCGGCGGGCGGACAGGGATTTATGCTGAATGAGCGGATGATACCGCAATTTGAGTTAAAAGTAATCGAAAGACTGGCTGATTCGCAGATCGTGCAGGACTGGAAAGGCAATATTTGTGAAATCGGCCTGGAGTTTACGCCGGAATATCTGAATGCAGGGATTGACTTAGTGACCCGCCGCTGGATCAAATGTCCGGTGGAGAACCGCGCCGACTGGGCGGAGATGAAAAAACGTTACAATCCCGCCGACCCCGCCCGTTTGCCGGCCGACCCGGCAGGGGAAGGCGCGCTGCTGGCTGAACGTGAACATCCCGTGGTGTTTCACTTTTCCGGGCCTTACTGGCAGTTGCGCGAATGGCTGGGCTTTGAGCAGTTAAGCGTAATGTTTTATGATGATCCGGATTTTGTCCGGGAGATGATTGCGTTCTGGCAGGATTATATCGCCGCTTTGATGCAGAACGCCTTCAAGTATTGCATCCCGGATATGGTTCACATTTCCGAGGACATGGCTTATAAAGGATATTCCATGCTGTCCCCGGCGATGTGCCGCGAATTTCTGCTGCCGGTATGGCGGAAATGGGGTGAGATCATCCGCGCGAATAATATCCCTTTATATGCTGTGGATTCAGACGGCTTTATCGGTGAACTCATTCCGTTATGGATTGAAGCCGGGGTCAATGCGTGCGACCCGGTTGAAGTCGCCGCCGGCAATGATATCGTGGAATTCAGAAAACGTTTCGGCCGGAATATGGCATATCGCGGCGGGGTGGATAAACGGGCGATGGCCAAAGGCGGACAGACAATTGAAAACGAGCTCAGGCGTATCGAGCCGGTAATCCGCGACGGCGGATTCATTCCGGGATGCGATCACGGCGTTCCGCATGACGTCTCCTGGCCGGATTATGTAAATTACGTCCGCCTGCTGGCCAAAGCCACCGGCTGGTTGTGAAGGATCCCTGAGAACGTAGAAAAATACTGCTTCTTAACCACGAAAAACACAGCGCGGCATAGCCGCAACCCCAAAATACACCTTAACCACGAAAAGCACGAAAATTCACGAAAAAGGGGGATTTTTTATCCACAGATGACACAGATGGACGCAGATGAAAAACATGAAGCGGGAGATAAAGTGATTCCTGGGTAGGGTCAGCCGCATAGCTATCAAGCTAAGGTGTATATTGCTTATTTTTAGCCTTTTAAGAATAACTAATCGATTGTTTTTAAAAGCATAATATTCAGTTCAATAAGATTATCGATGATCTTTTTTGTCTTTTGGTAGTTTAAAATCATTTTTTTTGTTTCCGCAAGTTTTTCTTTTCTCAGATATACCGTTCTTGTAATATTTTTTTCACCTTTATAAGTGAGTTGATGTATTTCTGCTCCCGAAGCGTTACGCACTTTATTTACAGAACCTTTCAGTATATTTCGCAGGGAGACAAGTTTTTGCATTTCGATGTCTATTTTTCTCTCTAATTTCTGCTTTTCGTTTTGCATTTTTGGTTTTTTCCTTTATATTTATAAGTATATAATACTTATACAGGATAAAGAAAGGAAATCAAGTAATGGAAGTGAATATTTTAAATTTTTTTTCGGAAGCCGAAATCGAAGAGATAGCTAAAAATGCCGGATTAGTTGAAAGGAAATCACCGATTACCGGATTTAAATTTATGCTTGCTTTCAGCGCCGGATTTATGAATACCCCGGATGGAACATTAAACCAGTTGGCGGCTTTTTTGAATAGCACCTGCGGCATTTCAATCAGCCCCCAGTCGCTGGATGCAAGAATCAATTCCATGTCATCGAAATTTCTGAAATTATGCCTGCAAAAAGCAATGGCATTGTCTATGAAACCGCTTGAGATAGACAATGAGTTTCTGGCTTTCTTTTCCCATATTTATATTATAGACAGCACTAATTTTGACCTCCACCCGGCTCTCCGGGATATGTTTAAAGGCAGCGCCGGTTCCGCTTCCAAGGCTTCAATGAGAATCCAATTTGTCTATGACTATCTTACAGGACAAATGTATGTGGAAATCGGCGATACCGATAACAGTGATGCTGGAACTCTCCATGATATTATTCAAAATTGCAGACTGGAAACTAACGGCAATACTCTGTTTCTTTCCGACCTCGGATATTTCAAGAAAGACACATTTTTGATGATCAATAAAAATCCGGAACAGTTTTTCATCTCCAAACTGAGGCACAAAATCAGTATTCAGGATATGGACGGCCGCGAAATAGACTTGATGAATATCATTAAGAAGGGGCTGGATAATATTGACATAAAAATAAAGATGGGAGACTTGGAATGCCGACTCCTCGGTCAAAAGCTGCCGGAGAATATAGTTGAGCAGAAATGGAGAAAAGCAAACAAGGCAAACAAGGACAGAGGCAGAATTGTCTCCGATGAATACAAGGCATTCCTGAGCTATGCATTTTTCATAACTAACCTCCCGGAAAATTATACTTTCAATGTGCTTTATACCTTATACAGGATACGATGGCAAATCGAACTCATATTCAAAACATGGAAATCCATACTGAACATACACAAAATACATTCCGCCAGGACAAGCAGAGTTCTATGCGAAGTCTATGGAAAACTCATTATTGCTTCTATCTCAAATATCCTTTATCTGCGGGTACAGGCGGATTTTGACTGCAACCTAAGTTATCATAAAGTCCTTAAACATATTAAGGCCGTGGTTATAT
>CAIMFA010000171.1 GCA_903840185.1 uncultured Lentisphaeria bacterium
ATATCAGTGCTAAAAATACAGTCGCCTCATGGTGCCTGGGGATCACACACCATGGAAATTCAATAGAAACCATTAGAGAAATTATCAACCTCATGCTGCTGAAAGGGAATATCGGGAGAGAAGGTTCCGGGCTTATCGCGATACGTGGGCATAGCAATGTTCAGGGTACAAGAACTGTTGGAGCCGGGGAAAATATGCCGGTTGCATTTCTGGAAGCCCTGGAAAAAAGATTCCCCGTAAAGGTGCCCCGTACACCAGGAATGAGTGCAGTCCCTGCGATCAAATCGATCGCTTCGGGCAAGTCTAAAGTATTGATCTCCCTAAAGCCGGAATGCAGTTACTGCGCGTATTCCCGCTGTGGCCGGTGTTTCAACCGCTGACGGTTGCGCGTATTCCATGGAAAGGCAGCGATCAGGAACTTCGTTTCGGTGATAAGCCGCTGGGTCATACCCCGGCCGGAAAAGCCGGAGTTTCGGCTGAAGCAATGGAAAAATTCCGCATTTTTGCCGATCTGGCGGAAAAGCATAACCTGAAACTGGTTGTGGCGCTGGTTACCGGCTGGATGAGCGGACGGTTGTTTGTGCCGCCTGCGTTTGAAAGCAGCAATGTGATTACAGACGCCACCGCGCTCAAATGGCAGAAACGCTTTGTCAGCTATTTTGTTGAGACCTTCAAAGATCATAAAGCCATTGATTCATGGGGACTTGGCAACGAATGCAACTGCATGGCCGGCGCAAGCCGCGATCAGGCGTGGATCTGGACCAATACCATCACTTCCGCCATCCGTCAGTCTGACCCGGAACGTACAGTGCTGTCCGACATGCACAGCATTCAATGCGAAAGCGGCAGCTGGCTTATTGCCGATCAATCGGAACTGACCGACGTTCTGACGACTCATCCCTATCCGCAGTTCACCCCGAAATGCGGACAGGATCAGCTTAATACCATCCGCAACGGTCTTCACGCCACTGCGGAATCCAGATTGTACGGCGATGTCGGCAACCGGCCATGTATTCCGGAGGAACTCGGAACTCTGGGTCCGGTCATATGCAGTGAAAAAAATGCGGCCGCCTATCTCCGGACAACCATGTTTTCCAGTTGGGCGCATGACTGCCGCGGATTCCTCTGGTGGTGCGCCTATGACCAGGAGGATCTGGATTTTCCGCCTTACGAATGGGTCGGCCTTGAACGCGAATTAGGCTTGATCAGAAACAACCGCAAAGCCAAACCGGTATGCGATGCGATGCAAGAATTCGGGAAAACGCTGAAAAAAATGCCGTTCAAAAACCTGCCGGAATTCAGGAAAAATGCCGTATGTGTTTTGACCCGCGGCCAGGATCAGTGGAGCATTGCGTTCAGTGCGTTTATTCTCGCCAAGCAGGCCGGATTCGATATCGAATTCCAGTATACCAATCAGCCGCTCAAAAAATCTGACTTCTATATTGTGCCGTCAGTTGCTGGCAGCTCTTCGCTTTACCGTTCAGAATGGATGGCGCTGCTTGACCGGGCCACGGCCGGAGCAACAGTGCTTATGACCTACGATAACGCATTTATTCAGCCGTTTGACAAGGTTTTTGGCGTTGAAGTGGAATCCCGTGAGAAATCCCTGCATCCAGAAAGCTTCAAAATTGACGAGAAAACGCTGACCTGCACCCATGCGGAAGTCGTGCTCCGGTTGAAATGCACTACTGCGGAAGTACTGCTAACTGATTTGAAAGACAATCCGTTGCTGACTTGCAATAAATACGGCAAAGGCAAAATGCTGTTCCTCAACGCTCCGCTGGAACGATATTTGAGCGACACCCCCGGCGTTTTCAACCGCACGGATGTAAAACCGTACTGGAGGCTTTACTCCATGGCGGCGGAGCTCGCCGGCGTGGACAGGATTATTACTTCCGGTAATCCGCAAGTCGGGGTCACGGAACATTTCATTTCCAAAAATGAAGCCGTCGCAGTGCTGATCAATTACAATCCCGCCGCTGCGGAAATCGAACCGGTTATTGGCCGTGGCTGGAAACTGGCGGAAGTAATTCTCGGACAGAAATCCGGTAAAAAGTTGAATATTAACGGAAATGACGCCGCAGTAGTCAGACTAGTCAGGAGCGCTTAGTCAGATCACGCACGGATTCCCGTTCAATTAAGCGGTTTTCTAACCGTAAATGGACCGGCTCAAGCGACTTTCCGGCAATTAACTCGTCCAGCCGTGCGACCACGGTTTCGGCGAGCACCGGAAAGTTCTGGTCTATTGTCGTCTGCGGCGGCACCATATATTGGGAAAGATTGGCGGTCTCAAATGAAATCGTCGAAATGTCCGCCGGGATTGATTTATTCATCAAGTACATCATATAGCAAAACTGCGGTACAATACCCTCGCAACCGACGATCACCGCGGTACAACCGGTTTTTACTATACGGGCGGAAGCTTCGAGCAGCGACTCTTCGTCTTTCTTGATAAATTTAGGATCGAATTCCAGTCCATTGGCAGCAAGGCCGTCACGATAACCTTCCATCCGCTCAATCATGCCCCAGGCCAAAGGCCCCGGGGTTTCACCAATATAGGCGATCTGCCGATGCCCTTTAGCAAAGAAATAATCGACCGATATTTTCAATCCCTGCCGGTGATCAGTAGAAACTGAGGGAATTTCTTCAATTTCGTGATTAACCGTCAGCATCGGAATGTCCAGTCCTTTCAGCGCATTGGCTGCCCCGACGGAGATTGTAATCAACCCTTTCAGCGAAGTGTTATGCAGCAGCGGGACAGACGTATGCGGAATTATTTCAAATGCATAGTTGCGCTTGAAAAGTAATTGAGAAAGCGCGGTTATCATCAAGACTTCAAACTGACCGAGATTAATGCCGTCAGTTCCGTTTACGACAATTCCGATATTGTTTCTGGTAGCGCTGAATTTCGGCGAATATTTCATCCTGCGCGCCACTTCCAGCACCCGGTTCCGGATTTCATCCTTGACATAGGGATGACGGTTGAAAACCCGCGAAACTGTAGCAGGCGAAACTTCCGCCGCCACCGCAATATCTGAAATTTTCTTTTTCTCATTCATAACTCACCGCCCTTTTCATATAAACATGAAACCTTTTCATTATTTTAGCGCATATTTATGAAAAATGCAAGTTTTAAAGAAAGATTTGAATATCACTTGACATCTGAAATGATTTCATATATAATATATCGCAGAACATTAAAGCATATGGAGACTTTTATATGAAAACCGGAAAATTGAAAAATTTCACACTCATCGAACTCCTGGTTGTGATCGCGATCATCGCGATTTTGGCCTCAATGCTGCTGCCCGCGTTGAATAAAACGCGGGATAAAGCTAAATCAACTAAGTGTATCAACAATCTGAAACAAATGGGAACTGCATGTTTAATGTACCTGGATGACTATCAGGGGTATTTCCTTCCCGGCTCATGCGGTCCCGCCTATGCGAACGGCTGGTATGATGCCACTTACAGTCCGTTAATCAAAGGTAAATATGTGCCCAAGTGGGTCAACGGAAAAGTACAGGGCGGCGGCAGTCTTATTGATTGTCCGTCAAATAATTCCACGGCAGGAACTTACAATGTATATACCAATTATGCATACAATAACCACATGCCTGGATATTACTCTGCCGGAACTTTTACTGACGGAGCGAAAATCATATCCAGAGTGGTCAGACCGTCAATGCGGGTGATGTTTGTTGACTCTGACGATGCTTATCTTATAGATCATAGTAACTTTGCGCCGCGACTCGGGGCATGGCATCAGGGTTACACATCTAATTTTCTATTTGTTGACGGTCGTGCGGTAAATCTTAATAATCCAAGGAAATCATTAATTCCTCCGGCGAATCCGGTCGAGTCCAGAGGATATTTCGACTGGTACAACCGTGCTGGAGCTGATAACTACTTGAGGTAAGAATCAGTTTCACCTTTTCAGGCGGCAGATGACCATTACAGGGGAAGTCATGCACAAGAAAATCATTGTTTTTTTATCTGTTTTTATTACCGTAATCGCCAATATCTTTGCAGATAGTAATTTGATTAAAAACGGTGAATTCAAAATATATTCGCCGCAATTGTTTCCAGCGGACTGGACCTTGAGCTGGGCAAAGCCGGCGGGGATATGGGAGGTTGATACCCGTGTCAGTGTTTCCGCTCCTGCATCGCTGAAAATCACTAACCAGTCCGGGCAGGACACTATTATTGTGCAGACCGTTAATCTGGAACCTGAAACGGATTATCATTTTTCCTGCTGGATGAAAGGAGCGGACATTGCCGGAGATAAGCCATGGAGTGGTGTGAGATTTTATATCCAGGACGGGGCAAAAAGTTTCCGTGACGGCAGTCCGGTTGGATTGTTCAAACCGGGAACAGGCACTTTCGACTGGGGAAAGATTGAATTCAATTTCAATTCACGGGGCGTTAAAACCGGCAAAGCGACAATTTATCTGTCATTGCGCAATGCGTCCGGCATCGTATGGTATGACGATATTACACTCGAAAAAATCACCGCCGCCAGGAAATCCGGTATAAGCGGAAGATTATTTCCTGTAGATTTTCAAAATCAGTCTTATTCGGTTTGTGAAGGTTTGCCGGGAATGTTATTTCTGGATGTCAACGGCGACCGGGCAGAGGTGGAGAAAAACGGACTGGAGATGGTGCTGGAACTGCCGCCGGAATTTGAATTAAAAGGCGCCTGCACCGGACTGCTTAACGGCAGAGACGCCCAGGACAATTTCGCTTTTATTCCCGAAAAATACACTGAATCCGCTATCAATAGAAATGGTCTTGAATATCGCCGTTATTTGATTACAATCCATGACAGTATTATCCGGCGGATGCAGATGCGCGGATATGCCTGGAGCAACTATGACCGGATATTCATTGCCGCCCGGTCCGGCAGTGCCGGAAAAACCGGCGAGGCGTTCTGGAGTTTACGCTCAGGGAAATGGAACAGCAAGGAGAATCAGTTCAAATTAACGGCACTGCCATGTCCGGAAAAACCGGCGAAGAAAGTCGACCGTTTTGGCTTGATGATCTGCTTTCTGTTGTCTCAATCTGCTCCGTTTCATGATATAAACGCCGCCTATCTGTCCTACTGGAAATCACTCTCTGCTGCGCCCCGCACAATGCAGCCGGGGCAATGGAATGATTATTCTGATGCAGTGCGCAACCGCATAGACAGTAATTTCAAATTATCCATCATTATGGCTTCACGCATGGCCACTCCGTCAATTTGGGGCGCGGAATTAAATACTGACCGGACACCGCTGCTGATTGATGACAAAGGCAAGCCGGTTAAAGGCGCGGTGGAGCCATATTACCTGGCGGAAGACCCCGAAGGGTTGATCTGGGACAAATATTTTGCTGAAGCATTCAGCGCAAGATTGAAGAAAATATCCAGCCCGGAAATGATTATTTATGACTGTGAGCCGGGAGCAATGGAACATGGCTACAGCACCGAAAACCGGAAGCGTTTTGCCGCATACGCTCAATTAGACCACATCCCGGAAATTGTGGAAATCAAGAGCCGGTATTGCGGAAAATGGTTTGATTTCAGAGTATATCAACACAGCTTGATCATCAGAAAATTTTGTGATGCCGTACGCAAACATTTTCCCGGTGTCAAGGCGGTAATCTGCAGCGATCCGGTTCATGCCGGAAGCCAGCCGCTTGCCAGCTGGTGCGGCGTTGACGTCAGACTCTCGGACAATGACGTTGATCTGCACATGAATATGCCTTACTACTCCGGTCTGGAATTCTACAATGATGTTGAACTGAACAATAAGATATTGAAGAAAAATAACTTTCCATTGATTGACCCGACTGAAAACGAAGACCGTTTTTACAAACGCTATTCTCCATCGGAGGTAAAGCAGAACATAGTAGCGGCGGCGGCATTGGGGTGCGCCGGTATCGGCTTCTGGCCTTCGGATGCATTTGACGGGAGTTATTTCCAGACCATTGCCGAAGCATTCAATCTGGTCGGACAGGCGGAAGACTTTTACTATTCAACGCGCTGCGACAATAAATTACGGGCGGAACCGGCCAATATTTTTGCACAAACATTTGAAGACGACGGCCAAAAACTCCAGGTTACTTTTCCTGATTTCAAAACTACGGTCAAAACCCTGATGCATGAAAAAGGTGATGCCTTCATCATTACCGCGCTAAATTACAACCCTGATTCAGCCTGTCTGCTGCTGCTGGCAATCCCGGCAATAAAAGACGGACAGTTTCAGGTCAAAGACCTGGGTTCCGGGAAATATTTTTCCGGCGGCAGCGGAAACGGCGGCATGACCGGCGAACAAATTCGCGCCGGATTTCTGGCGGCAATCCCGCCCCGCGAAGCCGTACTGCTGCAAATTACCCCGGAAATAACGAGAACCCCGGCTGGACAAATGGTATCGCAATCTGAAATGGACGCTAAATTGGCTGCCGCTAAAGAGCAACTGACCAGAATGATTAAATTTGAAAGTATTGCGCGAAATAACGCAGTTATTTCCTGGTCGGTGCTGCCGGGCGGAGACAGCTCACCCAAACTGAAATTACAGCTGGACAAATTCAAAATATATATTGACCCGGCCAAAGGTGCGGATATTGCCGGCTGGAAGAATACCGCTGACGCCGCTAAAGATTATCTGTTCCATAAAAACCGCGGAGTCCTGGGGCAATTGTCTTTTTATGACACTAAGCAGCGAAGCGCTCCATACATATTCGAGCTGAAGAAGACCGGCATCAGCGAAGCCGGGAATCCGTTTGCGCAATTCATTTATACCGTTCCAGGCTGCGAAGGTGCAAACTCTGAAGCCAACCCGCTGGAAGGGCTGGAAATCAGCAAGGAAATCTCATTATGCGATGGCGGAAAAGTCATTAAGACAAGTTTGAAATTCATTAACCGCAATCCGCGCCGTACAGAAATGAAACTCGGATTCAGGATAAAAAATTATCCCCGGCTGGTAGGCTCTCTGGCCGGAATGAAATCTTTATCCGATATCGCAACCATCAAATACTCTTCTCCCGCCGGAGAAAAGTATGTGCCGTCTGACCGGCAGGGCGGCATCCTGCTGCTGTCGGAAAAAAATTCCGGATTGAGTTTTCTTAAAGGGACAATCAAGCCTGATCCGTGGCTTCCGGGCCCGGTCATTGCCGAAGCTGCCGCCGGCACTTTGAGAGAAACGTTGGTTTTTGATGCCGCGCCGGAATTCACCGCAGGGTATATGATCTGGAAAACTGTTAATGATTTTACAGTGGAAATGCTGTCCGGTGAATTTATATTACCTTTTGGCCAAACCGCAGACTATACTTATACCATCAGCCTGAAATAAATCATTGCAGTATTGAACTCAAACCGGCATGCTTCTGCGGTAGAATGAGATTTTCTCATTGCGGGAGATTAGCTGGAAGCCGTTTTTTTCATATAAACGGATGCCGGAAAGGTTGCTGTTGTCAACGCTGAGCTTGATTTCTTTAATCCCGGCATTGTCGCCGGCTTCGAGCAATGCGGTCATCATTTTGCCGCCCAGCCCCTGGCCGGTATGGCCTTCGGCAACACATATCCCGAGCCAGACCGTATCAGCCTCGCGGTCCAGATGCCCGTAGCAGACCGGAGTTCCGGCGTCATCCAGGCCCAGCAGCGTGACCACATGGCCGCGGACAACTTCCGGAGGGCGGGAATTAAAGTATCTGAAACTGGAACCGGAAGCGCCGATCAGCGCGATGAACTGCCGCAGCAGTTCCAGGCCGGATTCATCTATTTTTACAATTTTCATAAATGTCCTTAATGATCCGGTCAAGCAGGGCGACGCAGGATTTGCGCGAATAGTCTTTGAGCAGTTCGGCGATGCTTTCATCCAGATTCAATTGATTGCGCTGCTGGAACAGGCTGAGCAGTTTGACCACGGCGGCATTCGTGTTCCGGACTTCAATCCGGCAGCCGTTGATGAATTCTCTGACCTCTTCGCTCTCAATGCCGGCGATAATCGGGGTTCCGCACAGCAGCGACTCTTTCAGCGGCCAGTTGGCGGGCTGATTGATGCTGGGCTGGCAGACAAAATCCACCGCGCTGTAGTAAAGCGGCAGTTTCTCTTTGGGCAGACAGCCTAAAAACTCGACATTCCCACGCAGATTCAGTTCTGAAATGCGCTTGAGAAATTTCTCCGTGCCGACCGGGTCGTTCACATAAACGGTAAACAGCAGTTTAACTTCCGGGCAGGTGTTGCGCAGTTCCGCAATGACGTCAAGCAGCGGATATGAACCCTTGATTCCAGTCAGGTCGGTGCTGTGGAACAGCAGCGGAAAGCCGGGATGCTTTTTGCGGAGTTCTTCAATCTCCTGCTCGCCGGCGCGCTTGTACATATCGGTATCGATTCCGGCATAGACCGGGCTGGCGGTAATCCCGTATTCCTCGAACAGTTTGGGAATATTGGTTTTATTGACGGTAATCACCTGGTCCATCTTTTCAACGGCGGCCTTGTCCGTGCCGGCATACAGCAGTTTCATTGCCCGGAAAAACAAGCGATGATGCAGCCTGAAATTCTGTAGAAAACCCTTATCATAGAAAAACGCGAACGGCTCGTAGCATATCTGGATTTTCGGCAGTTTAAAGTCGCAGACCAGCCAGTTCATCGGAAACATGCTGTTGATGATGAAGTCGTAATCCTGTAGAACCTTCTCCAGTTCAACTCTTTTCCGCTTAATCCTGGACGGCAGGGTCAGCCAGTAGGCCGGCGAATTGGTGGATTCGCGGTCAAGCTGCACCAGTTTCATGCCGGCCTTTTCCACCTGAGTCACGGCTTCGCGGGAAGCGACGTCGCAGAACAGCGTTATCAGGTGGCCGTGACTGCGCTGGAGAGCTTCGGTATAATCCAGCACAAACCGGGTGCCGCCGCTGTTGACATGCAGAAGATGTGAATGAAACCAGGCTATCCGCATAACTTATTGAACCGTAATTTATAATATTTTTATTTTAAGGAGCCGTAAAGAAAGAACCTTGACAGCTCCTAACCTGTGATTTGTAACTACCATTCACTACTCACTATTCACGCCAATCTGGAAGCAAATTCCCGGATGATTGAACAAATATAATCGAGATCGGATTCAGTCAGGTCAGCATGGGTGGGCAGATTGAACCCGGCTGCCGAAATACGCTCCGTCACCGGCAGCTCCTCTTTACGCTGTATTGATTCCTGCCGGAACGGCGGCAGCGTGTGCAGCGGAATGAAAAACGGACGGGAATCAACGCCGTTTTCTTTCAAATAAGCCATCAGTTTATCGCGCGAATGCCCGTACTGGGCATGATCAACCGTAACACAGAACAGCCACGGCGCCGGAACCGCCCAGGACGCCACCGGCTGGAAGCCGATCCCGGGAATATTGTTCAACCTTGCGCGGTATCCGGCAAACACGTTGCGCCTTATTGCCAGAATTTCATTTTTACGCTCGATCTGAGCGCAAAGAATCGCACAGGCCACATTGGTCAGCCGGAAATTATAGCCGGTCACCGGGAAATAATAGCGGCGGTCGGGATCCATGCCCTGTCCGCGCAGCGTGCGGATGCGCAGCGTCAGACCGGGATCATTCAGGGTCAGCGCGCCGCCTTCGCCGCAGGTGAAGATCTTATTGCCGAAGAATGAAAACGCCCCGATCTTGGCAAGGCTGCCGGTCGGCCGGTTTTTGTATAAAGCGGTATGAGCTTCCGCCGCATCTTCGACCACCCACAGTCCATGCACGGCGGCGATATGGTTGATCGCATCCATGTCGGCGGGATGCCCGTAAAGGTCGACCGCGATAATCCCCTTGGTCCGGCGGGTGATGCTGGCTTCAAGCAGTTTCGGGTCAATACACCAGGTATCGGGGTCCACATCGACGAACACCGGCTCCGCGCCGACATAGCGCACCGCATTGGCGGTCGCGATATAGGTCAGGGAAGGCACCAGCACTTCGTCGCCGGGGCGCACATCCAGGGCCAGCAGCGCCAGATGCAGCGCCACCGTGCCGTTGCAGACGGCTACAGTATTGGAAGTTCCCGCCATGCTGGAAAATTCTTTTTCAAAGCGGTTGATGAATTCGCCGGTGGAACTTATCCAGGTACTGCGGATTGCCTGAACGACATATTCTTCCTCTTTGCCTTTCAGGTCCGGCGCAGCCAGTGCTATTTCTCTAAAGTCTTTTCTCATGTGCGTTCCCTAAATTGTGTAAAGATATCGTATCTAATCATCCTATAATATAAAACAATATTTCCCATAATACAATAGTCCGGCCATGCACAACGCTGACTTGGAACGGCGAATGCAATTTTCAGGCTAGATTTTCGCCGCGGGATTTGAGAAATCGCTTTCAGAGAGTAAAATAGATTGCGATTGAATCATTAACAGGGAATAAATATGACAACAGGCGAAATAGTCAGTAATACAATACTTAAAGACAGCTATTACAAGGCGGAGTTTTTTGTCCCGGATATTTGCGCGGAAACTCAGCCGGGGCAGTTTGTCCATGTAAAGATTGCCAACCTCCGCGACCGCATTCTGCGGCGCCCGTTCAGCATCAGCGACGTCAGCGGCAAAGGCATCCTTACCGTTATTTATAAAGTTGTCGGCGAAGGCACCGAAGTGCTGGCCGGACTTCCGGCGGGCACGGTCTGCGACCTGATGGGGCCGCTGGGCAAGCCGTTTTCCCTGCCTCTGCAAAATGAGCTGCCGGTGATTGTCGCCGGCGGTTACGGTTCCGCGGCAACCTATCTGCTGGCGAAGCGCTCTCCGGTTAAAGGTGTCCTGCTGCTCGGAGCCAGAAGCGAAGCAGATCTGATTCTGTCGGAAAAATTCGCCGCCGCCGGTTTTGATGTGCGTCTGGCGACCCAGGACGGCTCGCAGGGGCATAAGGGGCTGGTGACGGAACTGATACCGCCGCTGCTCAAAGAAAAAGCCGGACAGAAAATACGCTTTTACGGTTGCGGCCCGACCCCGATGCTGATTGCCCTGGCTAAAATGCTCCAGCAAAATGGTTTCGGCGACGGGGAAATAAGCCTGGACCATCTGATGTGCTGCGGCGTCGGCGCGTGTTTTGCCTGCGTGGTCAAGATCAAGGCCGACAATGAAGACGGCTGGCGTTATGCCAGGACTTGCAAAGAAGGGCCGGTTTTCACGGCTGATGACGTTTATACGGATGGAGAATAAAAATGGCCGATTTAACGGTTGATCTGGGAAAATTGACGCTGAAGAATCCGGTGATGACCGCTTCCGGAACTTTCGGGTACGGTTTTGAGTATAAAGATTATTTCGACCTGAGAAGACTCGGCGCGGTCGTGGTTAAGGGCATCGCGATGAAGCCCAGCCACGGCAATCCCACGCCGCGCGTGGCGGAAACTCACGGCGGCATGCTTAACGCCATCGGCTTGCAGGGGCCGGGCGTGGAAAAGTTCCTGCACGGCGATGAATACATGCCTTTCCTGCGCAAATCCGGCGCGGTCGTGGTCGTCAATATCTGGGGCAAAAGCATTGAGGAATACCGCGACGTCGCCGCCAGGCTGGAGGCGGAAAAGGACGGCATCGCCGCGCTTGAGATCAATATCTCCTGTCCCAACATCAAAGAGGGCGGCGTGGCGTTCGGCACCGATCTGAATCTGGCGCACCAGGTTGTCGCGAAAGTGCGCGAAGTCACCAGCCTGCCGCTGATTACCAAACTCAGCCCGAATGTTACGAAAATCGCCGATTTCGCCAGAGCGGCGGCCGATGCCGGCACCGATATGGTCTCCCTGATCAACACCATCACCGGGATGGCGATAAATATCAACACCCGCCGTCCGAAGATCGCCAACCTTACCGGCGGACTCAGCGGCCCTGCGGTTAAACCGGTCGCTGTCCGCATGGTTTACGAAGTCTCAAAAGCCGTCAAGATCCCCGTGATCGGGATGGGCGGCATCATGGACGGTGACGATGCCGTGGAATTCATGCTGGCCGGAGCCTCCGCCGTGGCGGTTGGAACCGCGATCTTCGCCGACCCGTACGCCCCGCTGAAAGTGCTTGACGGCATCAACGCCTATCTTGAGCGCCAGGGCTGCAAGTCGGTCAAAGAGATTATCGGCGGCATGATCCGCTGATGATTCCGGAGCCGGTTTATCCTGACTTGGACATTTTGGACACATATAAAGAGGAATATTGCAAGTGACAAAACCCCGTCCGTGCGATTTTTCTTCTTTTTTTTCCATTTTTGATTTGTGTTATAAAGATAAATATCGCTCGTAACTGTAACCGAACATCACTTTATCTCAT
>CAIMFA010000172.1 GCA_903840185.1 uncultured Lentisphaeria bacterium
CACTTCAATTAGGTGTTTTTATTCCTTGCAGACCCTAATAGGATTATATATCCGGAAATCTATTTTGTCAATACCTTTTCAAAATCTTCATAAAATAGACTTTGCGGAAGACTTTGCGGCGGCAAAAAAGAGTTCTGCCGCCGTGCAGAGTATATTACACAATGCGGAGCCGGTCAATGCCGAATTCCACCAGACAGTAGTCGTTGTTCCAATCCACCTGGCCTCCGCCCCATTTCTGGGCGAAAACGCCTGGTTCCTTATAGAAAGAGAACGGCCCCACTGCGTAGGATTCGCCTTCCGTCAGATGATGCGGTCCGAGCAGATTGCGCAGACTGTTGGTCAGTTCGATTTCCAGATGGTTCACTCCGGGAAGGAGCAGGCCTTCAAGGCAGATGCTGAACGGTTTCCAGATCAGCGGATTGATTTCATGGCCGTTGATACGGAAACGTGAAACAATCGCCATCTGCCGGTCGAACACCAGATAGCGGCCGTGTTCCTGACCCGGCTCAACATTAAAATCGCGCGACAAATTGATTTTTCCGCAGAAGAACGGCAATCCGGATTCATGCACTTTATCAATGGTCACGGTTTCCGGACGGCGTCCAAGAGTGAACCCCTGCGGGCAGCGCACCGCTTCGCGTTCGAGCTGCTGGAATTCGCCGACGGTCTTGACCCCGAAATTACCGGCCAGATAGATCGCCTCGATTTCCATGGCATAGGAGAGTTTGTTTTTCTCCGATTCGAAAATAGCCGCCGCCTCGATGCATTTATAGACTGAATCCGGCTGCGAGAACAGTGTCTGCAGGGTGATGGTATTTTTCCCGATCCTCACCGCCTTGCCGATATTGATTTTGCGGAACGCCGGATCAAACAGGAAACCGCAGTCGTCCATTGCCATTGTCCGGCCATTTACCGCCAGCGAGAAGAGCTGCGGGATTTCCATAACCAGGAACAGCTCCGCGGTGAAATCATAATCGTCGGCGATATAAAAATCGAAATCCATTTTCAAGTTGACCGGACGCTTGAGCCGCAGCATGCGGTCCTGAATCGACAGAACGTATTCATTTTCCGCCTGGAGTTCACCGTCGAAAGCGAACGAACAATAATCCAGCGTCAGCAGATTTGTGGTCATCGCGTCAATGTGATAATCGCCGTCCAAGCAAATCGCCGGAGCTCCGGATTCCAGTTGCGCGGGGTCGCGGCGGTGGAAATCCACTGCCGGAGCGGAAACCGCCGCAGTCCGGACCGCCAGCACCAGGTCGCCGACCGGACAAAAATAATGCGGTACAACCAGCCGTCCGTCCGCCGCCGTTTTGAAGCATACCGGAACAAACCCGCCGATCATCGGCTCAAAGCGTTCCACGGTTTTACCGGAGAGGTAGATTTCCGCGTCGTAACCGTGCTTGAGATCGCTATTGGTAAAGTAATAAACTTCCGCCGGAGATCCTGCGAGATCGTCAAAATAACGTCTGGTAAAGGCGATTTCACCGAGCTGTACGGCAAAAGTGTCAACTTCCGCCGGTGCGGTTCCTGCTTTCACTACTGGACTGGATGCCGTATGACGATGCAGCGCTGCCGCCAGTTCTGTTTCGGTATCGAACCAGATAATCTTGTCAGTCAGCGCAGAGAAACCGGCGGCGGGTTCGCCGCCGACGTAAAAGGAGGAATCTTCCACGTGATTCCGGACGGCCAGTACTTTGCCGCCCACCGCGACAAACTGCTGCACCCGTGCATAGACTTCCGGCGAGAAATTCTTCATCTGCGGCATAACCAGGACTCTGTAGCGCTGTCTGCCGATAATAAATTGATCTCCGGTCACCGCGCCGTGCATGGCGATCATGGTTTCATCGCCGTAATGATAGTTGATATGAGCCGCGTCCAGCAGTTCGCTGAGCTGATTGAAACTGTCGAAATAACGGTCCATGGCCTTGTTGTGTTCGCCGGTGAAACTCAGCCAGGCGCTGGACTGTCCGTGCAGTATCAGTACATCAGTACGGATTTCACCCTCGGACAACAGTACGCCGAGGCGCGAAACGTAATCATTGAACTGCCGGTAGTCGTTCCACCACGGCTGATGGCGGAAGAGCGAAGCCGGATAGTCGCGTTTGCGGATGCCCTTGAGCGAATAACTCTCCAGATGCTGGCAGAGCAGATTAATACCGTGCACCATCTGCCATTGATAAATCCATTTCAATTCTTCGAATTTGACGTTCCAGCCGCAGAGCGCAAAGGTTTCCGAGAGCACCTGTTTTTTGCCGGTCTGGGCGCAGACGGAAGCCACCTGAACCGGCGCGGTAACGGGTTTGATATGGCGTCCCAGCCAGTCCATGCCGGGTATATGATAGTACTGATATTGCGGCATGATCGCGCCGTTGGAAGTAATCTGGGAACCATAGGTTTCCTCCAGCACGTGATGGCCGGTGATTCTGGTGCCATGGGCTTCACACCAGTCGTAAATCTGCTTCATGAAGTTGTTCATGAACAGCAGCGTGACCAGCCGCCAGAAGCGGTACCGGGTACGCCGGAAATCGCCGCAGTCATGGAAGAGCTGAGGCAGCAGCGGCAGCAGTTTTTCGCCGTAGGCTTTTGCGTATTCCGCCTCCATGATGAACGACCAGGGAATGCCGTTGCGCGACACCTGAGGTTCGTCGGTAAAGAAGCCGGACAGTTCCTGCCAGTCGTTTTGACCAAGACGGTCCTGATACGGCTGATAAATCTTCTCAAGAAAAGTTCTGGTCACTTCAGCGTCGAGGGTATCGACATAATAAGGATTGACTTCGTAATAACAGTGCAGTATCTCCGCGTCGTTACAGCCGGCCGGTTCAACCGCCGCGCCGTCAATGCGGAAAAAGGCGATAGTATGCTCTGTCCGCGCCGCTTCGGCCGTCTTGACCGTTTTCAGGCGCAGATATTTCTGCTGATAATTCAATCCCAGTCCGTTGACGCGGCCGTCTCCGAATCCGCTGGGCCAGCCGTTCTCGTCATAGGCCCAGCTGTGCATGCCGTGTTTCCGCCCTTCGTCGATACTGGCTTTGACGCAGTCGAACCATTCTTCACCCATATACCCGGTCAGCAGGCCGCCGCGGGCGTGCATGAAATAGCCGCCGAGTCCGGCTTCATGCATCAGGTTGATCTGATTGCGCAGTTCCTGCGGCTCCAGCTTGTCATTCCAGCTCCAGAACGGAACCGGGCGGTATTGCAGGCCGGGATTTTTCAACTCAGCGGAGATTTGCATTTGTTATTATACCTTAAACAATGGTTTAGTTATGAAAATTGAGAAGCCGTAATTTACTACCTGCAATATGTTTTTAAAAATCACACTCACAGATTTTTTCAGCTTTTCAATACTTATCGTACTTTATAACTCCCCCGGCTACTGTTTTGGACGGCGTGTCCGGAACCATAAAACCATGTCTCGCACAAAGGCGCCAAGGCTCAAAGAGCAGCCGGTATCACCATGAAGGAAATGAAGACAATACATGAGTCAGCGAATGAAGGCGGCCGAGCCTTCATTTGCTGACTCCGGTTTTCACTTCGTGTCTTTGTGTCTTCGTGCGAGATATTTCCGGTTTTCATTTTGGACACCATCTACCCTCATTTTGGACACCCCCTCTGCATTCTGTCTTCATAACTTGTCTCGCTTGTC
>CAIMFA010000173.1 GCA_903840185.1 uncultured Lentisphaeria bacterium
ACTGGCTTTAAGATTGCGAACCGGTATAAATATGCACCGGAATATGTGGTTGCGCAAGATTAATATTGTGCCATAAAATATTGCATTTGTGCCATTTTCTGTTGGATTGACAACGTTTACCGCGTTATAGTTAATGTATGAGTGAAGCATATAAAATGAACAATATCGATTTGGGACAGAAGCGGGATATTCTGTTCCCGTTCCCGCTTGTCCGGGTTGGTGAAGTCAATACGCCGGAACGGGCCAGTTATAACATCCGTGATCACGGCCATCTGGAATTCTGTTTGCGCCTGACCTCAGAAGAGCCGGAAGCCGTCGATGAGCTGGACGGGCGGATTTACCGGTATGGCTTTCCGCATCTTTTCATTAAAAAACCTGGCGTGTTTCATCGCTATACAGTGAACAGTTCGCGTTATGCCGTGTATCTGATCTATTCATCGGAGATGACTTCCCGTTTTGAAGCGTGCGGGATGGTACTGGATCCTCCCGGTATCGAATTTAAGCTGACCACGGAACTGGAAAAACAGCTTGCCGGCTTCCTGGATCTGTTTCCAGTTTCGCAGGAGCACGGGATGGCGGAGAAGTTTGACCTGTGCGCGTTTCAACTGCTGGAAAGCATTTACCTGCAGCGTTCCGCCCCTTCCGGTGCGAATAGCGAGTCCGACCGCCGTATCCGTGAAATGGCCTCTTATCTGCAACTGCATTTCACCGCCGGAATCAACATGGATGTGTTATGTCAGAAATTCAATGTATCGCGGCGCAGTTTTTTCCGGCATTGGGCCAGGCATTATGACATCAGTCCTCTGCAATATATTATGGACTTGCGGATTCGCGAAGCGGCGCGGCTTTTGTCAACGCAAAACCTGCAGGTGCAGGAGATTGCCGATCGTCTTGGTTTCGACAATTGCGCCTATTTCATTCAAGCGTTCCGCCGTCATAATGATGGATTGACCCCGGGAGAATTCCGCCGCTTAGGAGCCGTAAATAAATAACCTTTACATTTCGCATTTCTCCGCGCCTTTGCGTTCAACCAATGAGAGCAGCCTTTTTTACCACAGAGAACACAGAGAACACAGAGATAAAACCAGTCAGCGGATTATTGGGGAAGTACTCCGCATTAATTCGCTGACTAATTTCTTTCTTCGCGCCTTTGCGCCTTTGCGTTAAATCAGCCCCTGTATTCTCTTCATTCTGCCGGCTGTTCCTCGTAATAGCTGCGGCTTGCATCAAAATGAGCCTGCATCCACTTTTCCGCATCCGCTTTTTTACCTGCTAGAATAGCATTTATAATATTCCGCCTTTCACTGATTATGGCTGGAATATCTCCGGCTTCCGCGCAGCGCAGCACCCGGTATGGACGGCAGCGCAACTGAAGGTCTTTCAACTGTTTTGCCAGGAATCTGTTGCCGCATGCCGCAACGATAAGCTCATGCAGAGCTTCGTCGGTTTTCAAAATTTCAGTTCTCAGTTCATCATCCCCGTTCTTTTCCGCTTCTTCAAGGCGCCGCTTGAGACTCTTCACCGCATCCATATCAATATTCTGGAAATATTCGCGCAGCGTCATGCATTCCAGCATTTTGCGGCATTCCAGCAGTTCCGCGATCCCGGATGCCGGCAGATGGCGTATGATGCAGCCGTAACGCGGCATTCTCTCCAGAATACCCTCGCGATCGAGCCTTATCAGCGCCTCCCGCAGCGGGGTGCGGCTGACCCCGAGCTCCGCGCACAGCTTCTCCTCGCGCATTCTGTATCC
>CAIMFA010000174.1 GCA_903840185.1 uncultured Lentisphaeria bacterium
CTTATTGAACTGAATATTATGCTTTTAAAAACAATCGATTAGTTATTCTTAAAAGGCTAAAAATAAGCAATATACACCTTAGCTTGATAGCTATGGGGTCGGCCGTCCCGGCAGACCGTTTTTATGCATTTCGCCTTTGGCGACCAACGCCCCGCCGTTGGATCACGTCCGGCTGTCCGACGGTGGCGAGTAAGGGAAACAGTTATTTCATGATTTTTTGATCGAGAATTTAAGCAATAGATTGAATTCAAACTTTGTGCTGCTGATGCTTGATAAATATTACTCTCCGGCTATATTTAAGTTCGAATGAAGCGTTCTCCCGTAATTGAGAAGAAGAGTAGAAAAAGCGGAAAATCAATGAACTATTACACGAAAACGCCAAAGCTAAAGCTTGACCGCGATGACTCACAACTCGCTGCTTTTCGATAAATGGTTAAGCAAATGCTGGTGCTCATATTTTAACAAAATATATGCAGGAGTGGAATTATGAACAAAAAAACAAAGCGAAGACTGGGCTTAGTATTGGGAGTATTACTTCTACTGCTTTCAATACCATTTATTTACAGAGAGTCTCAGAAAAAAGTTGAATTATATGTGAATCCGGCTTTTAAGATAAGTAATTATGATTCATTTTATATTGACGACTCTAGTTATTCAGCGGCAACGGATAACACTATTTATAGTATTTTAATTGCCGGTGGATTAAAGAACGTTTCTTCTGGGGAGGTCACATCAAAAACACTGTATATAACGTTAAAGTTCGAAAAGGGATTCATTTTTCCCCCATATATAGGCCACTTCAATCCAAGTTGCTTTATAACGAAAACTGATACCGTTGAGGTATATGGCGGCAAATCCAAGGAACTGCTTTTGTTCCGATTATATACTTGGCGCGGAATATTTAATTATGGACATGGACCTTACGAGATTGAGGATTTTCTGAAAAAAGGATTTAGTCAGGCTGGTTGGCAAGAAAAAGTCTCTGGCATTCTAATCAAGTTTAAAGCTGCCGAACCTGCGGAACCTGCCGATTAGTAATCGTTCTGTGCAGAAATAGGCTTTTGCAAATTATGAGAAAGTATAATTATGAACAAAAAAACAAAGCGAAGATTGGGCTTAGTATTGGGAGTATTACTTCTACTGTTTTCAATACCATTTATTTACAAAGAGTCTCAGAAAAAAGTTGAATTATATGTGAATCCGGCTTTTAAGACAAGCGGCTATGACTCTTTCTATATTGAACGAGGAGAAGACTCTGTTGATGAGTTGACAATAGGAGATAGAATTGACATTATTTTTACTGCGGGAGGACTGAGCCGAGTTAGTGATGAGGTTACATCAAAAACGTTGTACATAACGTTAAAAATCGAAAAGGGTTTTATTTTCCCCCCAAATATAGGACATTTTAACCCTGAAATATTTTTCCCAAAGACCTTACTGATTGAAATATACAATAACAAATCCAAGACGCAACTCTTATTCAAATTATATACTTGGCGTGGAGTTTTTAGCGATGGATACGGGGTTTATGAAAAACTGAATTTTCTGGTAGAAGGACTCAGACAAGCAGGCTGGGAAGAAAAAAAATATAACATTTTGCTTCATTTAATGCCCCCGACGAGACCATGACAGAGAAAGCGACGAGAGATGGAAAATAATCTGAAATGGACTGACCTGATAGTTAGCAAGGCACAGAGAAATCTATTTTCACCATGAAGGACATGAAGGGGCATGAAGTTAAGACATAGCAGTCAGCGGACAACTTCGTCCGGCGCAGTTATCCGCTGACTGCTGGTTTTCATTTTGTGCCTTTTTGAGTGTTTTGTGGAGAACACGGCGATGCGTTGGTCGCCAAAGGCGAAATGCATAAAGCCGGTCAGACGACCGGCGCTCCCAGGGGGGATATTCCGCTCATTGATTACCGGATTTCGGGGACGTAGCCTAATTCGCGTAGCTGGCCGGGGGGCATTTTTACCAGGTTTTTGAAGGCGCGGTTGAAACTTACGGAATTTTCGTAGCCGATACGCTCGGCGATCTCTTTGCACGTCAGATTGGTGCTGATCAACAGTTTGCAGGCGAGTTCCATTTTTCTTTTCATCAGATATTCTAACGGTGCCTGTTCCAGCTGCTGACGGAAAATTCTGGAGAGATGTTCGCGCGAAACCCCGATATTCCGCGCAATCTGGTCTATGCCGATATCGTTGCCGATATTTTCAAAAATGTATTCCTGGGTACGTCTGATGAGGTTGGACTGAGACGTTTCCACATATTTCTCTTCGATATGTTTATCCAGACCGGTGAGGACGTCCATGACCACTCTGGCGGCCTCCAGCGGAGAAAGTATCTGCAGCGTGCCGCGGTAACTCTTGAAACTTTTCAGTTTCTTAACGATTCCGCCGTCCACCGGCAGCCGGTAGATATAGCCGTAACGGCTGACCATTTCCCGCACCATGGACTCGACCGTTTCCGAAAAGAAAGCGAACCACAGGAAACGCCATGGCTGTCTGCCGTTCACCGGATAATAATAGGCCGTATTGACATCATTGTGGTTCTGGAGAAACGCCATGCCCGGCGTCAAACGGAATTCCTGTCTTTTATAGCGGAAAACGCCTTCGCCCTCCAGGGTGCATGACAGCTGGCAGCCGGTCATATTTTTTCTGGTTCTGCACTGGATATTATATTCCGGCACCTGCTGAACTTCTTCAACAACGGCTCCCGGATAAGGCAGTGACGGCAGCCGGGCCGGGATTTCAAAATTCACTTCCCATGCCCTGCCGGCCATGGCGCTGAATGGTTTTCTGGACATTTTACAAACCTTTAATCTTTAACCGGCATTACCGGGATTTTTAACCACAGAGACATCCCCGAGAGTTAGCAGTGCACGGAGATAGAACAGAAAGCCATTTAACCACGAAAAACACGAAAAGCACGAAAGTAATACAGAAAGTAAAGCAATAGAAATACCAGTCAGTGAATGCTTGCGTGAGTACCACGCAAGCATTCACTGACTATTTTTTTATTTTTTTCGTGTATTGTTTTCCGTTCGTGTCCTTTCGTGTTTTTCGTGGTTAACATGTATTTGTATTCTCTGTCCGTCCCGCAGCTGCGGGATGTCTTTAGTGGTTAAACATGTATTAGCTTCATGCTGAAACGGCTTTTCTTATCCTGTCTATCTTCTCTATCCCTTTTAAAATACAATATTCCAATAACATAAATATAAGGGAATGCCCTCTCGGTTTCAACTGCACGGCAAAGACTTCCGGATAAATTCGTAAAGTTATGTTAATTTTTAAATCTTTAGCCGTAAATTTCAGGCGTGACAATTGCAGCCCTGGGGAAAAATGAATTGCGATGACGCGTTCTGTAAAATAAACCGTTACCTGATTTCAGGAACGTAGCCTAATTCGCGGAGTTTACCGGGGGTCATTTTTACCAGCTTTTTAAATGCACGGTTAAAGCTTACAGAATTTTCGTAGCTTATACGTTCGGCGATCTCCTTGGATGTCAGGTTGGTGTTTATAAGCAATTTGCACGCTAGTTCCATTTTTCGTTTCATAATGTACTCGGATGGCGATTCCTGGAGATGCTGACGAAAAATTCTGGACAGGTGTTCACGCGATATCCCGATATTCCTGGCAATATGATCCACGCTGATATCATTGCCGATATTTTCAAATATATATTTCAGGATATGTCTTATCAGGCTGGACATACCGGTTGACTTGATTTCCGCCAGACACCGCTATGATTTTTCATGTTACAGACTGATGACACTTCCAGACTGTGAC
>CAIMFA010000175.1 GCA_903840185.1 uncultured Lentisphaeria bacterium
CAGGGCTTTTTCTATGGGAGCGACATGAGCGTCGCAGATCGGTTGTTTGGCTATTGATGGTCGGAGGACAATGGTCGTCGCACCTGGGCGAATAAAACGTTCCGCATCGCTTTTGCCGGGATTCGCCCAAGCATCCCAGCCTGCATCACGCAGTGCAGAACCCACTGTTTCAAGGGCATCTTCTTCAGCGTAAAGGATTATCGTCGGCTGGGCAATCAAATGCAACGCGAACGGGTTGAACTGGATTGTTGACCAGCAGCAGAAATCCAGCAGAGGAAATGCCTTCTTTACCTCCCGGATGATTTTGGAAACCGGCTTGGGATCGAGGCTCACCGGGTTTGTGTGGCGGCTGTACCAACCTCGCCCGGCATCCGACACAATACCGGTATCCATTGCCTTGCTCAGGTACTTACGAAGAGAAGTATCTGCAAGGTCGATTTCATCGGCAATCAATGAACGCTTCACTGCCTCGATGGAAAAATAGGCACACTGTTGTTTGAGAACAGGAAGCGTATGAGTGAAGAGATGAGTTTTATGTGATAAAGAGGATTTCGTCATGAGCTATTCGACTCCCGCTAAGACTCTGTCAAAACTTCAATTTTGGCTGTTTTTTTCCCGCCCCGCTTAGCCGCCTTACCGCGACAGCACAGGATACAGCTCTGGAAAAAACCAGCCGGCGGCATGGATAGGGAAGCCGATCCGTACCTCGCCCTTGGGGGTATCGGAAACCAGCAGTCCCTCGGCCACCAGTTGAGCCAGCAGGTTTCTGCCGGTTCGCTCCTTCAGTCCGGATTCTTCGATGATCAGCCCCCGTGGAGCTTCGCCCCGTAGCAGTACCTCTTGCAGCATTCTGCCAGCTTCCGGACGGAGATTGTCCATACCAGACGGATTGGGGATCATGGCGGTGCCGCGCAGCTGCACATAGCTTCTGACCCGCTCCACTAGCCCGTCCAGTTGCAACAGGGTATTCATGTACTCCACCTGATCAAGGCAGACCTCCAGGAAAAACCGGCAGAACTTCACCAGCCCTTCGTTGGACAGGTTGCCCCTGCCGTCCAGATCATTCCGCCGCGGCGCATCGGCCCAGGTAAGCGCCGATTTGTAATCCGTATTCCGGCGGGCCAGCCCCCGGCTGACCGACCAGAGACCGAAACCATGCACAGGAATCCGGTGGAGAAACGCTTCTGTGAACAGGCGAGCCACCCTGCCGTTGCCATCCAGGACTGGATGAATCCACATCAGCCGGTGATGGGCCGCTGCCGCCGCCACCAGCTTGGCAGCGCCGTGATGCTTTTCGGGAGCGTACGATTCGCCGAACCTTACCATGAATGCGTCCAGGCTGTCATGCCCTGGTGGTTGGTGCTGTCCGACCTTGACAGGTTGTGTGCGCAGCTCACCTGGTATCACCCGGCTTTCACGGCCAGTATCCGGATTTGTCATGATCTGGAATTCTTCAGGCAGCAGCTTGAAAAACTCCCGATGCAGCGAACAGAGAAACTCCTGTTCGGCGATGTTGGGCGGCGCTTCCCCCTGTAACCACGCTTCCATCTGCCGCTGTACGGTGATGTGGGCGACACTTTCCAGTTGCAGGTTACGCTTGGCCGGTTCGGCGTCGTACTGCTGCTGCATGGCTCTAACGATGTCGTAGGGGTGGGTGTTGTGACCTTCAATGAGATTGGAGTAGTAGCTGTTGATGATGCGCAGCAGTTCGCGCAGGGTTCGCAGGGTAACCGGGTGCTGCCTGGTGCCGAGAGAGGCCGAGCGCTGAACTGCCTCCATGGCCAGATCCTGAAGATCATCGGCCCGTTCCGGAAGCAGTGGGGTCATCTGACTGATTGAGTCGGGCATGGCGCGTTCCTTATTGCCGATTTATCTGCCGGTCACTATTGTGCGCAACAGTACAACTGTATTGAATAAATTGCAAGAAAACTCACCTGTACCCGAATATATTTGCCGATTATGGTGCCGATTGGTCACGCAAAGACCGGCAGTGTAAGCGTTGCGGCATTTTAGGTACCTGTTTTGGATACTAAAAAGCCACCGAAGCAACAATGCCGCATTGAAGGTACCATATTTGTACCCAAAAATGCGGCATTGACAGAAGGTGGCTAAAATGGCGCCATTTTTGGTACCAAATTGATATCCAAAACAGCCACCATAATATCATCCAACTTGGTATCCGAAACAGGCACCCATTTGGGATACCAATAAGCCTCCTACCATCAGTAGTACCAGCGCCAGTACCACCATGGGACGTAACAGGGTCGGTAATCTGTGCTGGAGTAGGCATATTTGATCAGCGTCCAGAGGGGTTTTAACTGTTTTGTTTGTTCACAATAGTTGCTATTTTGGTAACGATATCAGTAATATTTGGTCTTTTATAGATTTGTTCAAATAAACCATTAGTGTTCTTTTGTGAGCACGTGGAGTGGAACTGCGGTTCCGGTGAAACTGGCAACATGATGACGGAATCGCTTATTTGGGATTTTGATTTGAATTTACAGTTGAGAATTCAGGATTGAGAAATACAACTGAAGATAATACACATAAATATCACGACAAATATCTTCATAAAACTCATGACTTTTTTCAATATTTTTTGGTCAGTCCTGCATGAATATTTAACAAAAATATTGAAATAATCGAACCAAGCTGATATGTTTTACCAGAGGTGAACGTCATGAATGCTCTGGAAAACGTCAAATCAAAATTGAAACCCGGCCAGGTTTATCGCCGCTCTGACCTTGAAAAGATGTCGCGAAGTGTTGATCGCGATGTTGCAGGGTTGGTTAGTGAGGGCGCACTGGTGAAGGTTGGCAGCGGGCTGTATCAATGTCCGCAGCATTCCCGTTTTGGG
>CAIMFA010000176.1 GCA_903840185.1 uncultured Lentisphaeria bacterium
GATACTCCAGATCGTGCTGGCAATACCGGCTGGAATGACCTGGATATTCTTCAAGCCGTCGCCGCAGACCTCCTATTATCTGTGCATGCTGTACGCCGTTGCGCTGAACGCGCCAATCGGAGCGTTGATCGGCGTGCTGGATCCGCCGATGTTCATGCGTCTTTTTCCGCGCTCGCATTACGGCCAGTTCTGTTCCGCCAACGCCATGTGGCGCTCCATATCCCTGATCGTCAACGGCACGCTTGCAGGGATATTTATCGATGTGCTGGGCAGATGGGTCGGCAAAGAAAGAGCATATGCGTTTATACCGGTATGGCAGCTATTCTTCTTTCTGCTGATGTTGTATTTTATGCATAAATTATACAAGCATTGGAAGGAACTGGGCGGCGATGAGAATTATGCCGCGGTGGTGCCGGATTTCTCCGCCAAAGCAAAATCAGAGGAGATTGCTGCCGGGTAGGAGATTGCGACCTGATTTCGAACTGAAACCCCTGAATACTCTGCTGTTTAAGATTCGTAACCCGCTTGTTTTTTACTTCGATGTACGTATGTTATACGCTTAACCATGGCATTACCGGCTTCTCCTTAAAGTGTTTGACCGGATGCATAATGATGATTAAATACAGGATGTTCAAACGGAAGATGAATAAAACAATTTTACCTGAAGCCGGACGTGAGTTCAGCATCATGCCGTTCTGGTTCTGGAACGACGAATTAGATGAACGTGAAATCGTCCGCCAGATTGAAGATTTTGAGCAGCACGGAGTCTACGGGTTCGTCATTCACCCGAGAATGGGACTGCCGCGTCAACTGGGCTGGATGTCGCCGGCATTGCTCGATTTCTATCAGATTGCCATCGCCGAAGCCGCCCGGCGCGATATGAAAGTGATACTTTACGACGAAGGGATGTATCCGTCCGGTTCATCCTGCGGACAGGTGGTGGCCGCCAACCCCGAATTCCAGTGCCGCTGCCTGGCGATGGCTGAAGTGCCGGAAGACGGCGGTTTTACCCTGAATCCAGGGGAAAATCTGGTGGCGATGACAGTCAGGAGCAATGGCAGCCGGATGGCGGTATTTGACCGGAAGCTCGACAGCGTCATTCGCGGCATTCATTTTATCGGCGACGGCCCGGACGAGGATACCCCTCCTGCCGGCGACATCCTTAACCCGGCGGCGGCGGACAAATTCGTCGAACTGGTTTATGACGGTTTCGCCGCACGTTTTAAAAAATATTTCGGCAACACTATCATCGGCATTTTTACCGACGAACCCAGCATTACCGGCCGGGCATTTTCGCCGGGGGTGGTACCGGGCACGACCGGCATCCTGCCGGAAATCAACCGCATCCTCGGCTATGACTTCACGCCGCATCTGCCCGCGCTGTGGTTTGACACTGAGCCGGACGCTGAAATGCATCGCGCCGCTTACCACCGGGCGCTGCTGATCCGGCTCGAAGAAACTTATTATTCCAAGCTGCACCAGTGGTGCGAAAAACACCATCTGCCTTTAATGGGACATCCCGAAGGCCCCGACCATATCGGCGCGCTGCGTTATTTCGACACGCCCGGACAAGATCTGGTCTGGCGCTGGGTGCTGCCTGATACTCCTTCCGCGCTGGAAGGACAGCAGTCAACCCAGGCCAAGTGCAGCTCATCGGCGATGGTTCATCTTGGCCGGCGGCGCAATCTCAACGAGTATTGCGGCGCTTACGGCCATGAATTTACCTGGGAGGAGATGAACTGGTTGTCCAGCTGGTGTCTGGTGCGCGGCGTCAATCAGCTGGTGCCGCATGCCTTCTACTATTCGGTGCGCGGCCCCCGGAAAGACGAGCGTCCGCCCGATGTCGGACCGAATTCCCCCTGGTGGAACCGCTATCGCAATTATGCCGATTCCTGCCGCCGGTTATGCTGGCTCAATACTGACTGCTGCCAGATATGCCGGGTCGCGATCATCGGCGGCTCTTATGAACTTCCGTGGCATGCCGCGGAATGGTGTTTCCAGCATCAGTACGATTTCAACTATCTCGAAGAAAGACATCTTTACGATGACGCGGAGATTACCGCCGCCGGCATCCGTTTGCGCGAGATGCATTACCAGATCATTATAGCAGACGGCAAATTATCGGCACAGGCGGAGGCAGCGCTCTCCCCGCTGGGCGGAAGATTGCTCCATTTCAATAAAGAAAAATTCACCATTCCGGAACATTGTCCGCCGACAGTCCGCCCGGACCGTCCAGCGGCGGCGCTGCGTGCCCGGCACCTGGTCAAATCCGGTTGTCACTGGTTTATGCTGTTTAATGAGGAAGCTCCGGAACTGGAGGTAAAAATCACGCTTCCGGCCGCCGGGGATATACAGGAATTCGATCCGGAGAAAGACGTTTTTACGCCGGTAAATCCGGCGTTGCCGCTGCATTTTGCCGCCCATCAGTTGCGAGTCTTTGTTGCAGCAGGAGCTGATAATTTTTAAAACCTTTAATCAGGAGCGATAAAAATGTCCGGTTTTACTCAGCAGCAAATGATAAAAATGGAAGCAGAATGTATTGAGCGTTTTGCCGGTAATCCGATAATCACACCGCAGGATGTGCCGTTCCCGTGTGAAAGAGTTTACAATCCCGCCGCCTGCATGCAGGGCGATGATTATGTGTTGATTCTGAGAGTTGATCAACCGGACGGTAAACAGTGTCTGGGCCTGGCCCGCAGCAAAGACGGGATCAAGTTTAAAATAGACCGGGAGCCGGTCATGGTTCCAGATGAAAATGAGTTCGGGCATCTCAACGACCCGAGGATTACTTTTATAGACGGATGGTATTACCTGACGTACTGCAGCGATCCGGATGGTGAAAGACTCAGAGAAGAAGGAATATATCTCTGCATAGCACGTACCAGAGACTTCAAAAGCTGGGAAAGAATTTACCGGTCTCAGCCTGACAACCGGAACGCGGTAATATTTCCTGAAAAGATCAACGGCAGATTTGTCAGGCTGGATCGTCCCTTCAGGCGGGGCTACAGAGCGGAAATGGGATACGATATATGGCTGTCGGAATCGCCGGATATGGAATTCTGGGGCAAACATAAACTTTTGCTTTCACATTATGATGTTGAATGGGGGAGCCACAAAATAGGCCCGGCGGCACCTCCTGTCAAAACTCCGGCGGGATGGCTGGTTTTCTTTCACGGGGCATTCATTCCCGAAGGGGAAAACACCGGATGGAAAAAATGGTGCTGTGGAAGATGCAAGGTATATTCCGCCGGATTAATGCTGCTTGACCTGAACGAGCCATGGAAAATCAAGGCGATAAGAAAGGATCCGGTTCTGGTTCCGCATACTGATTACGAGATGAATCCGGTTTACAGGCCTGACGTAGTATTTCCATGCGGCATAATTCCCGAGTCGGACGGCACAATCAAAATATATTACGGCGCCTCGGACTATTCAATCGCGCTGGCCACTGCGAAAATAGATGATCTTCTAAAACTCCTGGATAATTAATATCCTTGAAGCGCGGCGCATTTATTACGCTATTTGCGCTTTGAATATTGAACTTAAAACAATTTGACCGGCAGCCGGATTACGGAGGTAAAATGAGCATAATATCAGTCAAACCAGTAACAATTACAATCGTGGAGCCGGAAACCGCTCTGCTTGACTTCGGCCGGGCGGCTTTTGCCGGGCTGGAGCTGGAACTTAATGGCAAATCCGGGCAGAATATCGAAATCGCCCTGGGGGAAGTCCTGACGAATGGACGACTCAACCGCAATCCGGGCGGGTTCCGCTGCATTAAAGTAATTACTTTAACTTTGCAAGCCGGGCGGCATTCATACCATGTGGAGATCCCGCTCCACAAGGCTCCCAACCCCGCACTGCCAAAACTTTATCCGCCGCCGGAAGCAGGCGGCGAAATCGCCCCTTTCCGCTATGTCGAGATCAGCGGTTATACAGGAGAAATTGAAGCCGTGCAACTGGCGGTTTTCGCTCCCTTTAATGATGAAGCGGCATATTTCAAGTCCTCCAATCCGGAACTGAATCAAGTCTGGGAGTTCTGCAAATACTCCATCAAGGCCACCACCGCTTTCGGCATGTACATTGACGGCGAACGGGAACGTCTGCCCTACGAGGGGGATACCTATATCAACCAGCTCGGGCATTTCTGCTGTGACGCCGATTACCGCATGGCAAAAAAAACCATTGACTATGTGCTCGAACACCCCACCTGGCCTACCGAGTGGAGCCTGATTATGATTATGATCGCCTGCGATTACTATCTCTATTCCGGAGACGAAGAAAGTTATAGCCGCTGGAAACCGCTGTTTAAAGACAAATTGCTGCTCAACCGGACCGGCGCTGACGGACTGCTTGCCGGCTGTGATAAAGACATCGTTGACTGGCCGTTATGTGAACGGGACGGCTATGAGTTCGGGGCGGTAAACCTTGTCCCGAACTGTTATTTTTATCATGCCTTGAGATTATCAGGAGAGCGGGAGCTGGCAGCCGGAGTTAAAGCCGCCATCCGGGCGCGCATGTTCAAAAACGGGTTGTTTGTCGACAATCCGGACTCGCAGCATAATTCTTTGCATGGCAATATGTTTGCCTTGCGCTATAATCTCGCGGAAACTGCGGAGTATCCCGGAATTATGGCCTTTATCCAGTCGCGCGGCATGGCGTGCAGCGTATATGGCGCCCAGTTTCTCCTGGAGGCGTGCTATCAGGGCGGGGCAGCCGGCTATGCGCTGGAGTTGATGACTTCCGGCGGACTGAGAAGCTGGCGGAATATGCTCAAATGCGGCTCAACCATCTCGATGGAAGCCTGGGATGACAGTTTCAAGCCGAATCAAGACTGGAATCATGCGTGGGGAGCGGCGCCGGCCAATATCATTCCGCGGGAGTTAGCGGGGATTAAACCTTTGAAGCCAGCGTTTGCCAGCTTCAGCCTGGAACCTCAGGTTGGTTCGCTTGAGTACGTCGAATTACGGCATCCCACCAGCCACGGCGCGATTGAAGTAATTATTCAGGATAAAGAGATGAAGTTTACCGTTCCAGATGGAACCGCAGCCGTTCATGGCGGCATTAAGTACAGCGCGGGCGAACATCAAATTAAACTGAAGCAATAGAGTCTTAGGAGTTGTAAAGAAATAAGCGGTATTTTTATACTGAGGGTATCGGGGAGAAATTTCGGGGTTGCCGGAGAGGAGAAAAGCCGTAGCTTTGTAACGAACCGGCAAAGCCGAAAGTGCTCCGGAGACACCAGTAGAAAGTACCAGTTATTTTTGAACGACTTTTTAGTATCTTTGTTTTAGGTTATGTTATAAACGTTTTTAAAATAGACTACTGCTTTTTAGGTTTTAGGTTTTATTCTGGCTCCTGGCTCCTGACTCCTGACTTCCCTGTATTTTGTTCGATACGGAATAGAATCTTTGATTTTTGTTGAATAATTCTGCTGAAAATGTTGCTATGACGAACTATATTATATAGTTATTGTTATTAACTGCTTTATTTATGTTTATATAAGGATATGCGTTGAAGTTGAGCCGCAAATGGACGGCATATTAACGCAATACGATAAAAATGCAAGAGAACATGGTTCGCTACAAGGAACTGTACCGCTTCGTTAAACCATATCGCGGTCTTATCGCTGTCTGCGTAGTTTTCCACATGTGCAGTACCGGACTGGGCCTGCTCATGCCCTGGGTCATGAAAATCATCATCGACAAGGCGCTGGGCGGCTCCGACCTGAGTCTGCTTTATGTGCTGCTCGGCGGCATCGTCGTACTCTACTGGACCAGGGCTTTCTTCTGGTACACCAGCAACTATTTTACGAATTATCCGGTGCTGCGGATGCTTTTCGACCTCCGCGTCAAACTTTTCAAACATCTCCAGAGCCTTTCGCTCCGTTTTTACCAGGAGTACCGGACAGGCAAGCTGATTTCGAACATCCTGACCGACGTCTCGGTACTGCAGGGGATGGTTTCGACCGTGATCGTCGGGATGGCGTCCAGCATGTTCGCCCTGGTTTTCGTGACTTGTGCACTGATTTTCCTCAGTCCGACGCTTTCGCTGGTGTGCCTGTTCGTGCTGCCGGTGGTCTACTTCGTCTTCTCCCGCTTCAAGCGTGTTCTTAACCAGAGATCCATGGTATTGCGCGAACACATGTCCGAAGTTTCCGCCAACCTGGCCGAAGTCATCAACGGCATTAAAGTGGTCAAATCCTTCGGCAAGGAGCGGATGGAAAACCGCAATTTCATCGGGATGCTTAAACCCACGTTCGACATGTCGCTTGAGCTCGCCATGAAGAATACCACGCTGGCAATCATCATGGACCAGCTGGCAATCTATACCCACGTCACCGTCCTCGGAATCGGCGGCTATATGGTTTCCAGGGGAAATCTGACCATCGGGAGTCTGGTCGCCTTTTACTCTTACATGCAGATGTTCTTCGGTCTGGTTGCCACCATGACCAACTTCGCGCCGGCGATCAGCGACGGTTCCGTAAGCGCTGAACGCCTGCTCAAGCTTATGAGCGCGGTACCGGAAGTCAAGGAGAATGAACATCCCATCCGGCTGGAGCATTCGAAAGGGCATGTGCTTTTTGACAAAGTCGGATTTCATTATGCCGTGAACCGCCCGGTGTTAAATGCATTCTCGCTGGACGTCACTCCCGGCCTGAAAGTAGCGCTGGTCGGCCCGTCCGGTTCCGGCAAGTCCACTATCGCCAGCCTGCTCATGCGTTTCTTTGACGTCAACAGCGGCAGAATCCTGCTTGACGGCGTTGATATCCGCGACCTCAGCATCGACTCGCTCCGCCGCAATGTCGGCATTGTTCTTCAGGAGTCTTTCCTGTTCAGCGGCACGATTGAGGAAAATATCCGTTACGGCAAACAGAGCGCCACATTCGAAGAAATTGTCGAAGCCGCGAAGATGGCCAACGCCTACGAGTTCATCCGGGACCTGCCCCGCGGCTTCAAGTCCGAGGTCGGCGAAAACGGCGTATCCCTCTCCGGCGGTCAGAAACAGCGGATGGCCATTGCCCGCGCGGTACTGCACAACCCCGCAGTCCTGATTCTTGACGAAGCCACCAGCGCGCTGGATACGGTCTCCGAATCGGTCGTCCAGCAGGCTCTGGACAAGCTTATGGAAGGCAGAACCACCATTATTATTGCGCACCGCCTCTCCACCGTGCGCAACGCTGACATAATTGTCGTGCTCAAAGACGGCAGCATGGTCCAGCAGGGCAGCCACGAAAAACTGCTGCTTGAAGACGGCGTCTACCGCGAACTCTACGCCATGCAGCTCAAAGAGCAGAAGGAAAAAGATACGGACGCCTCAGCGCTCGGACTCGAAGGGGACGAAATCGTCGCCGTCCGCCATCTGCCGGACAGAGAAAGGAGTTAAGCTATGGCAGCCGGAAACAAATCTAAATTAAATCTGAGAATACGCATCTTCGCCATCTTCGGTTTTCTTGTCGCATTTCTGATAATCTGCGGTGTTGTTTCGCTGTTTCTTATTGAAATTGAGGATGTTATCTATGCCGACGGCAAGATCATGCCGGAAATGCCCAGCGATATTGTCGGCCACGTTGACGGCCGGGTAGTCAAGCTCAACTGCCAGGAGGGCGACGACGTTAAACAGGGAGATGTCATCGCCGTGATAGACTCCATCCAGTACGATGAAGAATATGTTTCGAGCAACTCGGCATTGAAGGAACTTGAAGCCGAACTGGAAGTCAAAAAAGCCGAACTGGGCGCTCTGGAGCGCAATCCGCTGCCCAAGGAGTTCTGGTATGCCGAGACTAACCTGAATGAATGCAAGGAGAAGGCGACAATGTCTTCCGACCGGCTCGAACGCTATATGCGGTTATTCAAAATCAACGCTATCTCCCAGAAAGACTTTGAGTCTACTAAAATTGAGAATATCGAAGCTCTGGCTGCGCTCTCTCGCGCCCTGGAAAATCAGAGCAAGGTCAAAAGCGGCCTGGGTGAAAAATATATTGAAAAGGCCCAGCGCGACATTGACCTGGTTCAGGCGAAGCTGGACGGGCGCAAGGCCGCGCGCGATCTCGCCGCCAAGCATATCGCCGAGTGTAAAATCATTGCCCCCGCCTCCGGCAGGATCGTCAATATGCCGTGCAAATACACCATGTATGTGGAAAAGGGCAAAGTCGCGGTCAAGATGGCTACGGGGACCATGCTGAAAGGCCTTGCATACGTTGACGAGGCCGTTGTCAGGAAGGTCCGCCAGGGACAGGATGTGCGCATTTCCAGCGGAGTTTTCAACCGGTTTGAATTCGGCAATTTTTACGGTAAAGTGGACCGTATCCGCGACGTTCCGGAGGAAATGAAAAATTCAAACAGCATGAAATATCCGGTCGAGATAATCGTGGATCCGGAGGGCAGGACGCTTAAACTCGGCTCCAGCGCCCAGTTCGCCATTGTTACCGGGCACGAGCCTGTAATCTACTCGATGCTCGGCATTTCCAAGGAGGATTTCAAGCATCAGCGGGAACGGGCGAACCTGAGAATGTCCCAGCCCGCCGGGCGGTAATATCAGTCTGACAGGTCCACCAGTCCGACCTGTCTGCCCAGTCCAAACAGTCCGACAGACTCCCAAGATATTGAAAAATCTTTTTGATTCTTTTGAATTTTGTTGTCTTGTGCATATATTAAACACTGATATTCTAAATCAACCTTAAACAAAGAGGTAAAATTATGGCTAATATAACCGGAATGAAAGTTAATCCGCTGGAAAACAGACTGCGCGGCAGACTGCCGAAAGTCGGAATCCGTCCCACTATTGACGGCAGGCGCATGGGCGTCAGAGAATCGCTGGAAACCCAGACGATGAACATGGCGAAATCCGCCGCCGCACTGATCAGCAAGCATCTCAAACATGCCAACGGCATGAAAGTGGAATGCGTGATTGCCGATACCTGTATCGGCGGCGTTGCCGAATCGGCCGCCTGTGCCGACAAGTTCGCGCAGGAAGGTGTCGGCGTCTCCCTGACTGTTACTCCGTGCTGGTGCTACGGCGGCGAAACCATGGACATGGACCCGCTGATTCCGAAAGCCGTCTGGGGCTTCAACGGCACCGAGCGTCCCGGCGCGGTATATCTGGCGGCAGTCCTCGCCGGACACAGCCAGAAAGGCGTTCCCGCATTCGGTATTTATGGCAGAGACGTTCAAAATGCCGATGATACTTCAATTCCCGCTGATGTTCAGGAAAAGATTCTCCGTTTCGCCCGCGCCGGCATCGCCGCCGCCACCATGAAAGGCACTTCATATCTGTCCATGGGCAGCGTTTCCATGGGCATCGCCGGCTCCATCGTCGATCCCGGTTTCTTCGAAGATTACCTGGGCATGCGCTGCGAGTCCGTGGACATGACTGAATTCGTCCGCCGCATTGAAGAAGGCATTTACGACGAAAAGGAATTTAAGAAAGCGCTCAAATGGACTAAGGCGAACTGTAAGGAAGGCGAAGAATTCAATCCTGCTAAAACGCGCAAATCAGCTAAAGAAAAAGAAAAAATCTGGGAATTCGTAGTTAAAATGACTATGATCGGCCGCGACTTGATGGTCGGTAATCCCAGACTTGCTGAACTTGGTTTCGGCGAAGAAGCGCTCGGTCACAATGCGCTGTGCGCCGGCTTCCAGGGACAGCGGCAGTGGACCGACCATCTGCCCAACGGCGACTTCATGGAAACCGTCCTGAACTCTTCGTTCGACTGGAACGGCATCCGTCAGCCGTATGTGATGGCTACTGAAAATGACGCGTTAAACGGCGTCGCCATGCTGTTCGGCCAGCTGCTTACCGGAACTTCCCAGGGCTTCTCCGACGTCAGAACCTACTGGAGTCCTGAAGCCATTTGCAAAGCCACCGGGCACAAGATCAACGGCGACGGCAAAAGCGGCCTGATTCATCTGATCAACTCCGGCGCGACCACGATGGACGCCACCGGACAGCAGACGAAAAACGGCAAACCCGCGATGAAACCGTTCTGGGAAGTCACCCCGGCAGAAGCAGGCAAATGTCTTGACGCCACCGAATGGTGCTCGGCGATTACCGAATATTTCCGCGGCGGCGGTTTCTCCTCCAGATTCATGTCCAGAGGCGGAATGCCGATCACCATGTCCCGCATCAACTTGATCAAGGGTCTCGGCCCGGTGCTGCAGATTGCGGAAGGCGTGACTTTTGAACTGCCGGCCAAGGTTCATGACAAACTTGACCGCCGAACCAGCCCGAGCTGGCCGACCACCTGGTTCGCCCCCAGGATCACCGGCAAAGGCGCGTTCACTGATGCTTACAGCGTCATGGCCAACTGGGGCGCCAACCACGGCGCGTTCAGCTACGGCCATATCGGCGCTGACCTGATCACGCTGGCGTCAATGCTGAGAATTCCGGTATGCATGCACAACGTTCCGGAAGGCGATATTTACCGTCCCAGCACCTGGGCGGCATTCGGCATGGATAAGGAAGGCTCGGATTATCGTGCCTGCCAGACATTCGGACCGGTCTATCGTTAAGCACTGTTGCCAATAGTTTATTATAGCAGCCGGGAAGTGATTCCCGGCTGCTGTTTTTTGCCTCCCTGTTTCCAGCAAAAATTCGCTCTTTCTCTATCGCAAATTAAAAATAAACAGAGTATGTTAAAAGGCTTTGCTTTTTAATTCAGAGATCTAACCTGGATTATTCATGAAAAATGGATGAAAGGCGAAAATATGCTCAAAAAGAAAGATTTTGGCGATGCCGCAGTCGTAGCAGCGCTACGGCGAGGACATCGGCAAAGACTTTAC
>CAIMFA010000177.1 GCA_903840185.1 uncultured Lentisphaeria bacterium
GCTGACACACTCCTTTCCCAGGGCTTCACACGTTTCGTTACCTCCTCGTGTGCCTGGTTCTGTTCCGAACTGCTGGTTAGGCTTTGTTCGCGCCGGATTGGCCGGCTTGTCTACATTAGCTTTCCTTGGCGCACACAATTTTGGCACTAAAACAAGGTATATTATCAAGTTTTTTGGCAATAATACAAGGCATAGTAATGATATTTATGGCAGTAATACAAGGCGGACGCTGGAGCGCCCTGTCGAAATTAAACATATAAATTCGTTATTTGAATATCCTATTTCCCGTACCGCCAGGCGGGAGAATATCCAATGCCCAAGTGAAAAGCGCAACAGCCGATATTTTTTATTTCCTTAAGGTTTAAACGGCTGCTAAATCCCGGCTTTCGTCGGGCAAAGCCTGACTTTGGATTGCTCCGCAATCATAGAAAAGCAATAAAGCCGGTCTGACGACCGGCGCTCCCAGGGGTGGAGTTTTCCCGCTGATTATGTTTTATTTACAAGATATAATTAGCTTAAATCGTTAATGATTAATCTTTTAACTACATTTATATTGACAATTTTACTATATGTAGATACACGATGAATCGGAATGTTTTTAGTGCTAATAATTCTGACAAACAGGAGAAAGGATCATGAGTAAATTGAAGTATGACGAAAGTTTTCCGGAACGGGCCCGGGAATACGCAGCGCAAGGATTGAATAACACCCGGATTGCACGGGAACTGGGCATCGCCGAGGACACGTTTTATGTTTATCTGAAACAGTTTCCGGCGTTTGCCGAAGCCGTCGAACTTGGAAGGCGGGCGGTGAGAGACAAGGTTGATGACGGCATGATGGCTCTGGCAATGGGCAACTGTCTTGTTCAAACCGTCAAACGTTCCGATAACGGACACGAAACTAAAACCATACGCCAGCGGCCCCCGGATCTGAATGCCATCATCCGCTGGCTGGAACGGAACAAGCATTGCGCCGGCGACGGCTGGGAAGACGAGGTTGTCCAAAATGCGGATCCGGTCGTTTTAAACATTCCGGCAAATTTCAAGTATGATGAACGTTTTCCGGAAGACGCCGAATTCCGTGCCGCGGCCGGGGAAACGGATTTGCAAATCGCCGGGCGGCTGGGAATTTCCCAGGCGTCATTCTATAATTATAAGAAGCAGTTCCCGGATTTTGCCGCCGCGCTGGAACGCGGCAGAAAGGAATGTTACATCAGGCTGCGCCGCCAACTGCTGGCACTGGCACTGGGTCAATGCACCGTGGTCACCCAGAGTTATCGCGACGGCGATTTTCGCAAATGTACCGAACGCCAGCTGCCGCCGAATTTGAAGGCGATAAAATACTGGCTGGCGGATTCCGCCAGCCGGGAAGACAGAAACCAGAATAATACAGCTCAGGCACTCTCTATTTCCTCGGAGTCGGGCGGCTGCGATGGCCGCATGGGCGAAACAGCCTCTGCTCAAAGGCCCTCTATTTCCTCGGAGTCGGGCGGCGCAACCAGTCTCCCGCCAATGCGGGAGACCTCCGCGCGACTGCTCTCCAGAATGTCGAGAAAGGAGCGTCAGCGTCTGCTGAAGAATAGACAGGACAACCGGAATCTGTGAGATGAAAAAAAATATACGCCATGCTCAACGACCCTCTAACGGCTCGGAGTGCGGAGAGAGCGGGAAAGACAATAGGAAGAATGGGAGTAATGAGAAGAATGGGGATAAAACAGATAATACGCCTGTTCAAAGGCCCTCTAATTCCTCGGAATTCGCAGCCTGTCCGTTGCGTCCGTTGTGTCCGTTATATCTCCCGCATTGGCTGCGCCCGTATCCCCCGCCAATGCGGGATGACTCTGTTCAAAGGCTCTCCAATTCCTCGGAGTGTGGCAGGGCGGGAAAGGCGATGGGAAGAATGGGAGTAATGAGAAGAATGGGGATAAAGTAGAGAAAACAGATGATACACCTGTTCAAAGGTTCTCCAATTCCTCGGAGTCGGATAGATACAATCTTTGGAAATTACTTGAAAACATCTGTTGAAGCGTTTTATTATATAGTGCGTTATGGAAGAATAATTAACGACCGAGGTAATTGCAAAAAGAGTCAGAAGTCAGGAGTCAGGAGTCAGAATAAATCCAGATTTTAGTTCGAATTTCATTCTGAATTCTAGCTTCTAAATTCTAAATTCATGCAAAAGTTGAGTTTTACAATTGGCTCAACCAAAATAATACAACCCTGAAAAAAGGAGAAGCAGCCATGAACTATCAAGCCAGCCACAATACATTTAACCGTCCGGCTCCGTTCACCGCCTCGCCATTTCTGAAAAAACTGCCCGCGATGGCGGCTTGTCTGACCGCTTTCGTTCTGGCCGCCGGCTGCGCCTCAACCGAATTTACCGACCGCGAAAGACTTGTGACCGGAAAAATTCCGCGGCCTGCCAAAATCGTAGTATATGATTTCGTCGCCAATGCCGCGGATGTGCCGCAAGACTCCTCGCTGGCCGGACAAACTGCGGATAAAGCCGTGCCGCCGACTGACGAAGAAACAAAAATCGGCCAGCAGCTTGGCGCAAGCATCGCGACACAGCTGGTGCAGCAGATCAATGAAATGGGACTGCCTGCCGAAAAAGGTTCACCGAAAACGAAACTGCAGATTAACGACATTGTCCTCCGGGGTTATCTCGTTTCAGTATCCGAGGGCGACACCGCCAAACGCGTCGTGATCGGATTCGGCTACGGTGGTTCCGAACTGGATACCCTGGTTGAAGGCTTCCAGATGACTGCCAAAGGGCTGCGTAAACTCGGTTCCGGCAAAGTGAAAGCTGTCGGGAACAAAACGCCCGGCGGAGCGCTGGGCGCGGTCACCATGATTGCCAACGCCAACCCGGCCGGGCTCATCGTCGGCGGAGTAGTAAAAGGCTACGGCGAGATCAGCGGCAACAGCAGAGTTGAAGGACTGGCCAAATCAACTGCCAAAGAAATCGCCGAGGCACTCCAGGCCAGATTCAAAGAAGAAGACTGGATCAAATAATTATTCTATTCCGGAAATCATCTTGCAGGCTTTGACGGTGTTCTGCATCAGCATGGCGATGGTCATCGGGCCGACGCCGCCGGGAACTGGAGTGATCAGGGAGGCTTTTGCCGCCACTTCATCATATTTGACGTCGCCGACCAGCTTGTAGCCTTTATCAGATGACGGGGCTTCGACGCGGTTGATGCCGACGTCAATCACCACGACTCCGGGCTTGACCATGTCCGCGGTGACAAATTCCGGTTTGCCGATCGCGGCAATCAGAATATCCGCCTGGCGGGTGTATTCAGCAATGTTTTTAGTGCGGGAGTGAACGACCGTCACTGTGGCGTCGGCGCCATGCCCTTTCTGCACCAGCAGCGCCATCATCGGCTTGCCGACGATGTTGGAGCGCCCCAGAATGACGGCATGTTTGCCGGCGGGGTCAACCCCGCTGCGTTCCAGCAGGATCATCACGCCATAAGGAGTGCAGGGAAAGAAGCCGTCGCGCCGGCCGGTAAGCATTTTGCCGACATTGACCGCATGAAAGCAGTCAACATCTTTTGCCGGGGCAATGGCTTCGATGATCTTCTCTTCATCAATCTGGGGAGGAGGAGGCGACTGGACCAGAATGCCGTGAATCTTCGGATCATGATTGAGCCGCCCGATCAGCTTCAGGACGTCCTCCATCGTCGCGTCTTTGGGCAGTACGATCTTTTCGGAATAGATGCCAAGTTCGGCGCATTTTTTGACCTTCATGCCGACATAGACCTGGGACGCGGGGTTTTCCCCGATCAGCACCACCGCCAGTCCGGGTTGAATGTTCCGGGTCGCGATCAGCGCCCTGACTTCTCCGGCGGTTTCCTCATTTACCTGTGCGGCAATCACCTTGCCGTCAATTATTTTAGCAGACATATCTTGAAATCCTTTTGTTTTTTACATGACTTTTTTGTTTCAAGGGTTAATATTAGATATAATGAAAATTAATTCAAATCCGTTTTCAGGATTTTATACTCTATAAGACTGAAAATTTAAAAATTAAACATTCTCATAGAGTATAGTCCGGAAAAAGGTTCAACCCGCCGCGGCGAGCTGATGAACGTTATAATAACAAAGCCTTATTTTCAGCCATACCCGGCTGTTTTTAAGCGAGATAAACACGGATTCATAAAAATGCGCATACTGGTATATAATATCGCCTACGGGACAGGCAGTCCCGGCGGCGTTCATAAGCGGCTTCTGACCGCGCACCGTTATCTAAAGACTAACGGCGAACATTTTGAAAAGATATCGGACTTTATCGAAAGCAGCAATGCCGATATCGTCGGGCTGGTGGAAGCCGACGCCGGCTCCTACCGCACCGGCTACCATGACCAGATTGCGGAACTGGCGGCACGGCTGAAACATTACCATTTCGGTTCGGTCAAATACGGGGAAAACTCCTTTTCCAGAAATATCCCGATCCTTAACAAGCAGAGCAATGCGCTGCTGACCCGCGATCTGAGCGCTGAATCCAAACTGCATTTCCTCAGCCGTGGAATGAAAAAACTGGTCATCGAGGTGGATATCAATGACGTCAAAGTCTTCGTTGTTCACCTGTCACTGCGCAAAGCGGTCAGGATCAGGCAGCTGACATTGCTGGCGGATTTGATTCCGGCGCACACTCCGGTGATCGTCGCCGGCGATTTCAATACCATGTCCGGATCACAGGAACTGGAGGATTTTATGCTGGACACCGGGCTGATCAACCCGAACCGCGCGGAGCTGCCGACCTATCCTGCCTGGAAGCCGAAAAAACAGCTTGACTATCTGCTGCACTCCAAAGAAATAACGCCGGAATACTTTACCGTCCCGCAAGTGGACTTTTCCGATCATCTTCCCCTGATCATGGACTTCAAAGTTATACTCTGCGCGGTTGAAAATTAAACTTTAGATGAATAGGATTGTGGATTGGATTTTTTCGATCCGACTGACAGGCGATATAAATATCGCCGGAAGGAAGAGCGGAAAAATACAACCGCAAGACATTCATCCCGCGACTGCGGGATTGCGATCTTTCGAGTTTGGATTCGCACTCTTCGAGGCCTTCGATACCCCGGTATCGGCAGCCTCTCAGAATACGAACCAATTCTCAAAATCTTCGCAATCTATTTAAAATTTCCAGTCGTGCAGAGTATATCAGTCCATAAAATCTATTTTCATACAGCGCTTGTGCGAATATTCGATGAACTTCAGATTATTCCACGAAATCAC